>CAZRFK010000004.1:0-49891 GCA_964599275.1 uncultured Clostridia bacterium | reverse complement strand
AGGGATCCTGAACCCTCAGCTGTCCCTGCGTCGTCACAAATTCACTTCCACGGATAAGCTGGCGGATCCGCTCAGCTACGTCCAGTTGGCCCGGATGCCCCCGCAGCCTGGCGATGCGCTGGTCAAAAGCCTCCTTTATGCCGCGCAGAGACTCCAATGTCAAAGCAGCAATGGCATTGGAACTGCGGTAAAGACATTCCCCCTCTGAATAAGCGAGTATCCCCAGGGCGGTCATCACCTGAGTACCATTTATCAGTGCCAGCCCCTCTTTGGCTTTCAGAGTTATCGGTTCCAGGTTGACAAGGTGCAGGGCATCATCACCATCGAGAAATTGTCCCTGCACCCAGGCTCGTCCTTCTCCTATCATAACGGATGCAATATGAGCCAGCGGAGCCAGATCACCGCTGGCACCCAGAGAGCCCTGACTCGGCACCCTGGGAATCACTCCCTGATTCAGCATGTCCACCAGCAGCTGGACGACTTCGGGGCGGACGCCAGAGTGGCCGCGGGCCAAAGCTACTGCCCGCAAAAACATGGCAGCCCTGACAACCTCATCTTCAAGTTTGTCTCCAACCGCCACTGCATGACTGCGGATAAGATTCCTCTGCAGCTGCTCACTCAGCTGGGTGGAAATATGTGAATCACTGAATTTGCCAAAACCGGTGGTGATCCCGTAAACAACTTCTTCATTCTCGACGAGCCGCTCTACCTGAGCCCGTCCTGTCTCGATCAACCGCCGTACCTGTGGAGCAATCTCCACTTTGCGTCCGTGTTTTGCAACATCCACGACATCCTCGATGCCGGGCGGTTCGACTCCTATAATAACTTTGTCCACTTACCTTCACCTTTCGTGTCTTTATTGTTCGCACCAGAACTTATATCTAACATTGCTGAACTGATTTCAATCTTTACTGGTAACCTGTCATCGGGAAAACTCAACCTGCAGATAAACCACCAATTCAACCCCGGTCTTTGGACCTCAGGCAACTGTGCAGCGCTTTCGCTGGATGTGAATCGCTTCTCAAAATCTGCTAAAACCTCAGAGCAGACAGAACTTTGTTCTATACTGGCAGATATAGAGTCTTTCATAGGAAATTGCAGCAGTATGTAGTCTCTATCTTCTTTATGTATCCTCTGCATATCCCGCCTGAAGATTCCCGGTTAAAGATAACATAAATCGCAGCATTTTTTACCCTGATGAGCCTGCCTACAAACTCAGATTGCAGCCCATCTGAGAACATGCAACCTGCTATGGCATTCCACACTTGATACCCGGGACCTGTTTGAGTCCCGGCCTTTCAGAGGTATTCCTGATCCCTGCATGGGATTTTTGGCCGTCATTTCATAAAGCCAGAATTGCGATGCAACACACCCCATCCCTGATAATAATTCCCTTTCACCGGGTTGATCTCCTCCTGAATCCAGTCTGACAGACAGGATGACGACTCAACATGCAGAAGTTATGCACTGTGGAGGTGACTGAAATGCAGGATGTAGAAGCGATGAAAAAGTGTCTCAAACTGGCAGAAGAAGCCAAACAAGCAGGAGATAACCCTTTTGGCGCAGTTATTCTGGGAGAAGAAGGAGAATTGATTGCAAAGGGAAAGAATCGGGAAAACACTGAATTTGATGTTACTCTTCACGCTGAGATTGATGCCATCCGCAAAGCCTCACGGAAACTGAAGACCAATGACCTGCGCGGGCTCACCATATACACCAACGGCGAGCCATGTCTCATGTGTTCTGTGGCCATTCGGCGTGTGGGTCTTTCCCGGGTGGTGTACGGAGCACCCTCTGCAAATCCTGCTCAAGTATCCCCCCACCCCCTGTCCGATCCCGACATGGGTGAATTCCCCCCACCAGCAGTGGAAAGCGATCTGCTGGGAGAGGAATCCAGAAGAGTCCAGGGGCGCTGCTGAAGAAAATGGGGCACGCTACTCTGTGCCCCGACCTCATTCACTCTGCTATCTCAAATGCTCGCAGTAATTTTTTAAGGCGTTCGCGTTCCTGCCCTTCGATTTTTGTCAGCGGCAGCCTGAGCGCTCCCACGTCTATTCCACTCATGTTTAACGATGCCTTTACAGGTATGGGATTAGTAGTGATAAACATTGCCTCAAAAAGCGGCAGCAACCGTGAATGCAGCTGGGCAGCGCGTCGAATGTATCCGTCAGTATAAGCCTGTATCATCTCATAAATATCGTCGGCCACCAGATGAGCGGCCACACTTACTACTCCCCATCCTCCTATGGACAAAATTGGCAGTGTTAATTGGTCATCACCACTGTAAATCAGGAAATCATCATCAGTCAGGTGCCTGATACGGGCCGCCTGGTTGACATCACCACTGGCTTCCTTGACTGCAATGACATTGTCGATTTCTGCAAGTTCAGCTACAGTTTCAGGCGCAATGTTAGCTCCTGTACGTGATGGAACATTGTAAATCATAACCGGCAGCTGACATCCCTCAGATGCTTTGCGGAAATGCTCAAACAGTGCTCTCTGAGGTGGTTTATTGTAATAAGGTGTAACCAACATGATTCCGTGAGCTCCCGCATCCTGGGCCTGCTCAGTCAATTCAACTGTCAGTTCAGTGTCGTTAGTCCCGGTACCCATCCATACCTCAGCGTGCTCCCCCACCGAGTCAAGTACCACTTCCAACATCCGTAGTTTCTCCCTGGTGGTCAGGGTGGGTGCCTCACCGGTGGTGCCACTTATCAGAATCCCATCCGCGCCGTCTGAAACCAGCTTGCTGCTCAACTGAGCTGCAGCAGAATAATTCACCTGGCCACCGGGTTCAAAAGGGGTAACCATAGCAACTATGACTCTGGCATGTTCATCATTCATTAAATACTCCACCTCCCCGCTCCAATTCAAAATTACTGTGTAGTGCCCGTACCGCATCAGCCATTTCCTCACCGTGCACCAGACAGTTGATGCTCATGTGAGAATCACACGTTTGTAAAATTTTGATGTCAGCTTCGTTCAACGCCTGAACAATTCTGGCCATTACTCCGGGCGTACCTCTCATTCCCGCCCCAACCAAAGATACCTTGGCGCACCCAGAATGGATGTCAGCCTGGTAACCACCCTCCCGGAGTATTTTTCTCGCTCGCTGGTTCTTGTCATCAGCAACGGTTAAGACAATTTTCTGAGGAGAAACATTGATCAGATCTACGCTAATGCCTCCGTCGGCCAGCAGTCCGAACACCTCTTCGGTATTTTTCTGATCTCCATTTATATTCATCTGCGTTACTTCAGGCACCTGGGTTACTCCAGTCACAGTGCGTTCATCGGTAACCGTCCCGTTAGTCACTATCGTTCCTGGGTGTTGATTGAAAGTACTGCGTATGCGGAAGGGTACATTTCCTGCCATGGCCAGCTGACAGGCTCGAGGATGAACCACCTCTGCCCCCTGTTCTGCTAATTCATTGATCTCTTCATAACTGGCAATGCCCAGGGTCCTGGCCTCCGGTACCAGACGTGGATCAGCCGTCTTAACCCCGTTTACATCAGTAAATATTTCAACCATTTCTGCCTGTAAAGCTACCCCCAGGGCAGCAGCAGTTATATCGCTGCCACCCCTACCCAGGGTAGTAATATCACCCTTTTCAGTAACTCCCTGAAATCCGGCCACCACTGCTACCTGATCCTGGTGAAGAATCCTCAGCAATCCGGAACTGGCTATCCGTAGAATCCGGGCGTTCCCAAAATCGTCATCGGTAATTATTCCTGCCTGCCTACCAGTCAGAGCCAGGGCATTCAGCCCTGCAGAACGGAGGGCGCCAGCCATAGCCACCGAAGATATAGTTTCCCCGCAGGACATTATCAGGTCCATTTCACGAGAAGGAAGCTGGTCACAGAACGATTCAGCCAGATCGATCAACCTGTCGGTGGAATATGGAGCATCATCGCGCCCCATTGCTGAAACTACAACCACCAGCGCATAATCCTGCCGCTTGTACGACAGAATCCAGCGGATGACTTTCTCCCAACTCTCTTCACCACACAAGGATGTACCTCCGAACTTCAGAACTTTCAGCCGCACGTTGGGCTCCCTTCAAATGAGATCCTCGTTCATGAGCGTTTCTGCAATCTGTATCGCGTTTGTAGCCGCACCCTTGCGGAGATTGTCAGCAGTTATCCACATCCAGAACGCACGCTCGTCAGTTTTATCTGTCCTTATTCGTCCCACAAATACCTCATCTGTGCCGGCTGCCTGCTTCGGAGTATGATATTGATGAGGCTCAGAAGAAACCGTGAGCCATTCGCAATCATCTAATATCTCCACTAAATTCTCTGCATTGACCGTCTCGCTTGTCTGACACCAAACAGATACGGCGTGACCGACTTCCACTCCTATGCGAACAGCGGTGACTGTCACCGGCAGCTCCCGGTCTTCAATAATTTTCTGAGTTTCGGCAGTGATTTTGGACTCTTCTGTACTGAATCCATCTTCTACAAAACCCCCTATTTCCGGAAAAGCATTGCCGGCAACTGAATGCGGAAGTGAACTTGATTTTGCAGTTGTATCTCCCCTCATCTGTCTCTTCAGCGCTTGAAGTGCACTTGTACCGGCTCCCGATGCAGACTGATAAGTGCTCAAAACCACCTTCTCTAAATTCAAATGACAATATACCGGCCACAGAGCCATTACCAGCTGAATAGTCAGGCAGTTGGGCGAGGCAATAATACCCTGATGCCTTTTCATTTGGCTCCCGTTTACCTCAGGTATTATCAGAGGAACTGAAGTATCAAGGCGAAACGCCGTGCTTTTGTCAATACACACTGTCTCCTTTTTAGCCAACTGTGACAGGAATATTCTCGCTGCCTCGTTGCCGGCGCAGTTGAAAACCAGGTCCACTCCATTAAATTTATCGAAGCTGGCAGCACGTACTGGTATCTCCTCACCACCGAACCGAACTGTTCGGTCTCTACCTTCAGAAGCCAGAGGTATCAGTTCACTTATGGGAAATTCTCTTTCCTGCAGACCATCAATAATGTGTGTTCCTACCAGACCAGTCGCTCCCAGGACAGCTACTTTGTATTTTTTCATAGCACGATCATTCCGGAGGACCAACCAGGACTGGTTGAAGTTGCTGACCTTCAGCTGCTGCCTTTACCGCATCCCCCGCCAGATCCCATCGGGCCACGCAGGAAGTGGGTTTTGCATGCGGGTCATCCTGTCTGAAGGGTATAAAAAACACCTTCTCAGCAGCCATAAGAGAGCCCAGATTCTTGGCATTCAATCCCAGCGCATCATTAGTTGATATACCCAACACTACCGATCTGCGATTTCTCAGGTGAGCCTTGGCGGCCATAGTGACTGGTCCATCTGTGATTCCGTTGGCAAGTTTGGACATGGTGTTGCCCGTGCAAGGAGCTATCAACACCACATCCAATAGATTTTCTGGTCCTATTGGCTCTACCTGGACAACGGTGTGCCAAAACTCTCTCTGCGCGATATTTTCTATCTGTTCTCGCCAGTGCTCTGCTTCACCAAAACGGGTATCGGTGTCAAACGCCCTGGCTGAGGCTATGGGGAATACCTCAGCACCGCGATTTACCAGATTGCGGGCCACAACAACAATATCCTCAAAAGTGCAGTGAGAGCCGGTCAAGGCAAGCCCTATTTTCAAACGGGAAAGATCGTCCATGAAAACCCCTCCTCGGCCTTTTTCAATCAACCCCTGTATTGAGACCGACGGAGGAAGATCCCTGTCTGAGCGCACCGGAGATATCTCCGGCTAAAATGGAGTGAGCCTCCTAGTATGGGTCAGACCGTGGATCTGGTTGAGGTGTTTTTATGGAAACCCCACACTACCTAGCGCCGGCCTCTTTATCCAAGCGGGCTGTCGTCTAGTTTCAGTATATGAGTAAATATAGGGGGTGTTCGGAACGATAACTGACACTGAGAAGAACATAACTGGGTGAACTGATGTGGGATAGAACTCATAAGATTCCTGACCGATCCGGGAATCTGTAAAATTGAAGATGTGCCGTGTTAAAGAAAAATATCAACTCAACATATAAAATCTGTCCTGACAACCAAATGAGATTGAAAGAAAATCTTTCAATCCATGTAAATTGTGTCACACAGTTTCCGCATCACACTAGATCTTCGTTAAAGATAATTTCCCTTATCAGTGAGCAGGAAACGGGTTTTCTGTCTTTAATGACTAAGGCTTCCCGCAGCCTTTCTTTTATGTCCTGAACCTCCCCGCAGTGAACGCTGTTGAGGTGGAGGGCTGCGAGGTGATCTCCCTTTGAAATCCAATCCCCCACTTTCTTTTTGAAGACAATTCCCACGGCAGGATCAATTCGTGAGTCCTTGTCCATGCGTCCAGCCCCCAATCTCGCTGATTGAAGACCTATTTTTCTGGTGTGCATCTGCTGAAGGAAACCTTCATGCTGTGCTTTAACTATCAGTTTTACGTCAGCCTGAGGAAGCAGGGAAACATCGTCCACTATTGCTGGGTCTCCCCCCTGGTTTTCCACGAATTCCGCAAACTTCTGCAGGGCTTTTCCTTCTGAAATAAGACGTTCAAGTAAAACGACAGCATCACCTGGATCGGATACCCTGTCTGCCATAACCAACATATGGCTGCCCAATTTCAAAACCAGATTGTGCAGATCAGATGGCCCCTCACCCTTCAACGCAGCGATTGCTTCGGTCACTTCCAGCGAGTTTCCTACCGCTTCGCCCAGGGGCTGATTCATATCTGTTATCAAGGCAGTTGTTTCAATTCCTGCCCCAGCTCCAATTGATACCATGAGATTGGCCAGTTCACGCGCCCGCTCCTCGTTATTGACCAAAGCCCCATCCCCCACCTTGACATCCAAAACCACCCCATCAGCTCCCCCGGCCAGTTTCTTACTCATGATACTGCTGGCTATCAAGGGAACGCTATCAGCGGTAGAGGTGGCATCTCGCAGGGCATAAAGCTTTTTGTCAGCAGGCACCAGACCGTCGGTCTGTTCAGCTACTGCAATATTGATTCTTGTAACAGATTTTACAAATCTATCTCTGGACATAGCAGCGGAGAAACCCGGAATTGACTCCAGTTTGTCTATGGTTCCTCCCGTGTGACCCAACCCTCTTCCGGACATTTTGGCAACAGGAATGCCGGCAGCAGCCACCAGCGGAGCCAAAACCAGGGTGGTCTTGTCTCCCACTCCACCGGTACTATGTTTGTCCACTGTTTTTCCGGGTACCTCTTGCAAATCAAACATTTCACCTGATTCAGCCATGGCCACGGTGAGGTTAATCACCTCTTTGTCGCTCATCCCCTGAAAACACACAGCCATAAGAAGGGCCGATACCTGATAATCAGGGATGATTCCTTCCGAGTATTCCTCCACCAAAAAGCGGATCTGTCCTGCAGTGAGTTCTTCTCCGCAGCGCTTTTTAGTGATCAGATCTTTGATATGCATTGCACTCAACCTTCCGGGGAACATCATACTTCTCAGGTGGATGGACAGGTGACAGTGATTCAGACTTCATCTGCGTCAGGTTCTGCCCCTGAACATACGGTATGGTCATCACCATCGAGACTATCGATGATTCTATCATTCTGAGCAGCGATGGCTTTCAGCTTGTTGTCAATGTCACGCCACATTATGACTATGATGCTGGGGAGGATAATTAAGAATGGAAGAGAATAAATGGCCCGTCACCCCCTCCTGGTCGACAATGCCACGAAGCGAACACTTCATACTCAGATTAATCTATTCATCCACCATATCAAGGATTCGCTGACGTAAGGCAGGGTCTGTGTTCAAGGATGGATTCTCCAGTACCTCATCCAGCAGCTGATGCAGGATTCGTCCCACCGCAGGACCGGGTTTCAAGTCAGCAATCTGCATAACATCGTTGCCGTCGACCGCCAGGTCCTTGAGTCCGAAGGCCGCATCTTCAGCCAGTACATTTTCAATCCGTTTCAACAAGTGTTTTGCTCCACGGGATAGAGGTGTATCTTTCGTACCCGAACCTAGACGGTCAGCTATGCGGAGTTGAATCAGATCATCAATGTTTTCCACATCCACCCGGTTAATAAGGCGTCGGATAGCAGCGTCCTTCATATCCGGATAATGGTGAAGAGCCATATGGTGGCGAATTAAGTGGGTGACGGCATCTATGGTCCTGTTATCATACCTGAGACGCTGAAGCATACGACGTGCCACCGCTGCACCCACCACGTGGTGGTTGTAAAAGTGACGGTGCCCATCCTCATCTTCAGAAAGGCAGCGAGGCTTGCCCACATCATGCAGCAAAGCTGCCAGCCGCAGCTGTAAACGGTCATCTCTTTGTGCCATGGCAGACAGTGTACCAAGAGAATGCTCCCATACTGTGAAAGCATGGTGGAGGTTCTGCTCAACACCAATCGATTCGGCCAATTCCGGCCAGAACTGCTCGAGCAATCTGGTCTCTCCAAGCAGTTTTACTCCCCAGGCGGGTTGAGGCGAAGTCAGCAGTTTGTCAAACTCCTGTCTGATTCTTTCCGCAGCTACTTCATTCAATAACTGAGCATTATCTTTTATGGCAGCAAGAGTATCTGCATCTATATCAAACCCCAACTGGGCGGCGAAGCGAACTGCCCTCATCATCCGCAGAGCATCCTCAGAAAAACGTTCGCGCGGAGCACCCACAGTTCTGAGTAACCTGCGTGCGAGATCATGCATCCCAGCAAATGGATCACGTATTCCACCATGTCTGTCCATGGCCATAGCATTGATGGTGAAATCGCGCCTGCTGAGATCATCGCACAGCCGCCGGGAAAACTCGACCCAGTCCGGACGTCGGTGATCGGAGTATTCTCCTTCGGTGCGGAAAGTGGTTACTTCGATATGCTCCCCATCCAAAATGATGGTTACCGTTCCATGTTCAATTCCGGTGGGTATGGTGTGCCCAAATAGATTCTGGATCTTGTGAGGAGGTGCGGAAGATGCCAGGTCCCAATCACCAGGACAGCGTTGAATCAGAAGATCACGAACACATCCTCCAACAATATACGCCCGCTCTCCGGCCCGATTCAGTCGGCTCAATACCTGTCTTACCTGGTCGGGTATTACGGCCGTGCAAAACCGCTTGAGCCACTCCTTACGCTGCAGCAGAGCAGCAAATTTTCGGTATTCATGTTTACCGACCATCCCAGGCACCTCCCTAAAATTCTGCACAGCAAAGGTGGGAGCCGAGCTCAGCTCCCACCGAATTATCTCTCCAGGTAATATAACCTCAACAGTTGGTCCACTGCGGACCCAGCTCGCGCCAGGAAGATATCTGCTCTGAATCATCCTCGTCATCATCGACTGTTGATTTTCCAGATGATGAATCATCCGCCTTTTTGGGCTCATCGTCAGTCTGACTCTGTTGCTCGTCATCAGCGCACTCATCTGAACATGTGCCGTCGACATCCTGACAAGATTCCAGAAGTTCCTGCAGATCATCACTCTCGAGAGTTTCCTCGTATTTAAGTGTTTCTGCCACCTTCTCCAGGACATCATGATTTTCGTTCAAGATGTTCATCGCCCTGTCATAACAATTGGCAACCACGCTGCGGATTTCTCTGTCAATTGCTGAAGCTACCTCTTCGCTGTAATTACGACCGCGTGCCAACTCTTTACCCAAGAATGGATTATCGTTGCTCTCTCCATAGGTCATTGGTCCCATTTCCTCGGACATACCATACTCTGTTATCATCTGGCGGACCATTTTTGTGGACTTCTCCAGATCATCCTGGGCTCCAGTGCTGATTTCATTGAAGATCAAGTCTTCAGCAGCCCTGCCGGCCAGAGCCATTGTCACCCGATCCAGTATTTCATCTTTGGTGACCAGATAACGATCTTCCATGGGCATCTGCAGTACGTAACCCAAAGCTCCGCCGCGGGGTATAATTGATATCTTGTGCACCGGATCGGTATTTTTCAGAAGGTCCCCGACCAGAGCGTGTGCAGCTTCATGGTAAGCTATTATTGATTTTTCTTTCTCGCTGATGACAAGGTGGTCTTTTTCCGGACCGCCGGCCATTATTCTATCTATGGCATCCTCAAAATCGCTCATACTGATTTCGTCCTTGTTATGACGAGCTGCCAGCAGAGCAGCTTCATTGACAGAGTTTTCGATATCGGCGCCGGTAAATCCGGGAGTCCTGCGAGCCAATACATCTACGTCAACGTCACCTTTGAGTGGTTTTCCATCCAGATGTATCTCAAATATTTTCTTGCGCCCCCGCAAGTCAGGTCGACCCAGCGTAAGCTGTCGATCAAATCTACCCGGACGCAGTAGTGCTGGATCCAGAACATCAGGACGGTTGGTTGCTGCAATCAAGATTACACCTTCATTTATTTCGAAACCATCCATTTCTGTCAGCAGCTGATTGAGCGTTTGCTCTCTCTCATCGTGACCGCCACCGTGTCCTGCTCCCCGCTGACGTCCAACAGCATCGATTTCATCTATAAAAACTATGGAAGGAGAATTTTTCTTGGCCTGTTCAAAAAGGTCTCTAACCCTGGAGGCCCCAACTCCCACAAACATTTCCACAAAATCAGATCCACTAATGCTGTAAAAAGGAACTCCTGCCTCGCCGGCAACGGCACGGGCAACCAGTGTTTTTCCTGTACCCGGTGCTCCAACCAGCAGAACCCCTTTCGGAATCCGCGCCCCCATTTGAATGTATTTTCGAGGTTCACGGAGAAAATCGGTTAACTCTTCAAGCTCAGTTTTAACTTCCTCGATGCCGGCAACATCATCAAAAGTTACTCCTGGTTTGTGTTCGGGAGTATGCTTTTGAGCACGGCTTTTACCAAATTTCATCACCTGGCTGCCGCCGCCCTGACTGCGCTGCATCAAGAAAAAGAATGCACCAATGACCAGTGCCACAGGCAGTAAGCTGGTCAAAAGAGCCATCCACCAGCCTCCCTGGTCCTGATGTAGGATCTCGTGCTCCACCTCATGTTGGCGCAGTTTTTCAAGCAGCTCAGGATCATTTGTAGGTACCGTGGTTTTAAACTCAGTTTCATCGGTTAACACTCCCGATGCGTCTCCAGTTCCACCCTGATGAAAGGTAATATCCACCTGGGCAACGCGTCCTTCATCTACAAGTCGCAGAAACTGAAAGTACGAATACTCTGCGGGCGCTTCCGTCTGACCTGCAAAGTACTGGACCACGGTAAGCACCAGGAATAAAATCACCAGATAAAATGCTACGCTATGAAAAATCCGGGTCCACTTCATTCTCGTCCTCCTTTATAACTTAAATATGGAGCCGAATTCACTCATTCGGCCCTCGACTAACATCATTCCGGTTGAATCCCCGCAAAAAAAGATGCACCGCACGACATGTGTTATTGTCAACTCTGTATTTCTCACTCACCCGTACCCCAGCCAACCACATAACCTCATTGTTACACACTACTAAAGGTATGTGCTCTCTGATATGCAGGGGGATTTTTTCATCAATAAGTACATCTTTAATCTTTTTTTGCCCGTTCATCCCCAGAGGTTGCATCCGATCACCAGCAATACGGGCACGGATCACCAGAGGCAAGTCCACTTTATTATAATCTATGAATGTGTGGCTAACAAGCAAGGTACGTCGGTGTTTCAATAGGGCCTTTTTTACGAAACGAGTCTGTTCTTTACTCAACAGGCGCGCACCAACAATTACCCCATTGGAAAGCACAACCCTTCCAGGTACAGTGAGAATACAGGGTTTCAACTGGCTCACTCCACCAGATTCCTGCATTGAAAACCGATCATAGTGTACCCTCACTGTAACACTGCGGGGAAGGTGCAGCTGTTTGCCAGTCCCTTCAGTATTAACCATACGCCTCACCTGTTCAACATTAGAAAAACCTAATTCCTTTTTATCTCCTGAAAGCAAGGCATATGACAACCTTACGAGGCGCCGCTGAATTGCCTCCGGTTGTTTTAAGAATTCCTTCCGGTTAAAAAATACCCGCTTACCGCCCGGTTGCTTTGGCGCCGAAAACCCTCTAACACCGGCAATTTGTCGGAAAGCATCTCCTGTCTGCCGCTCTAACAGCCGGTCTTCAGCCCGGATAATTTCAGATGTTTGGGCCAGGACAGATTCTACCGCCGGATTGAAATTGTCCCTCAGATATGGCATAAGTTCGAGACGTACGCGGTTGCGACGAAATTCAACATCTTCATTGCTGGCATCTATTCTATATCTCAGCTGATGACGTTCAATATAGTCCAGGATCTCATCCTTGGAAACTCTCAGCATCGGATGGATAAAGGGACCTCGTCGCGGAAGTATCCCCGCAATACCAGAAGATCCCGCACCACGCACCAGGGCCAGCAACACTGTCTCGGCCTGATCTTTTTTGTGATGACCCAGAGCTATGGCGCTGGCTCCATACTTCTTTCTGATCTTTCTTAAAAACTGCAGCCTTTCCCGTCGGGCAACTTCTTCAAGGGACTCATCTTCGGATTTCAGATTTCCCTGGGGAAGGCTATCAGTTTCAAGTGGAATATTCCAGCGGTCGCAGACCTTCCGGGCCATACGCTCATCCGCATCGGATTCGCTGCCTCTGATTCCATGATTGAGATGGGCCGCTATCACATCGAGTTCCATCTTACTACTGAAATTCATCAGAAGATGCAAAAGTGCGGTTGAATCCGGTCCTGCAGAATATCCAACTACAAGGGTATCCCCTTTTTTGACCCCACAATCCTGCACCAGCGACCTGTAGACTTTTTGTCTGAGAGAACCTTGATACAGCAAAGCTCCACCCCTCTTGTCACTTCCACAATTAGTATATGTTTTGCTACCCATCGCAAAAATATTAGACTGATATATTGAGTATACCAAACATGCGTTCGGATTCGAACAGGTCGAGTGAGGAGATACCTTAATTAGGGCCAAAAGGCAGTTTAATCGTCCCCAACACATTGTACCTCGGGAGGGAACTACCAGATATACAGCGCGGTAGGGGTACAACGCTCAGGCTGGCACATTATCCTAAAACTGATATAAAGTGACCATTTGAGAGAAGGGATCACTGCTGTCTCTCTAACAGACGCAATGCAACGACCGTCATATCATCTGGCGGTCCATCAGGGCAAAATGATGCAGTTTGGGCTACCAGGGCAGTAGCCAAATCTTCGGCTGATTCGTGATTTGAACCAGTCAAAAAACGACTGATCCAGGTCTTTTTCTGGGTCTCGGTAAGAGAACCAAGGGCTGCCATAATTCCATCAGTCATCATAATGACTGTATCTCCAGGCTGCAGTTGACGGGTAGTCGACTCCAGTGCAACTTCTGATAATATTCCGATAGGCACGACGCCGGAAGCGATGCAAAGCACTTCCCTTCCCCTTTTAACAAAAGTTGGCGCCGCGCCAATTTTTGTGAATTCGCCTCCACCACTATACAGATCTACCGACATCATATCAACTGTAGCAAACACATCCTCAGTAGACCTCAAAACCAGGACTGAGTTAACTGTCTTCAGGGCAGACTCTCTATCCAGTCCCACCTGTAAGAGCTCCTCCAACAGCAAAACAGCTGCCTGACTCTCCTGAGCTGCCCGACCACCCGCCCCCATTCCATCGCTTAACATAACAACCAGTTCTTCTCCATCAAGTTTCCTTATCAGGTGAGTATCGCCACTGGGCCCATCTCCATGGGCAATATCTGCAACACCAGCCTCATACCGCATACGTTTTTCATATAATTTGCCCTCGCGGCGGTTCCTCTTTTTTTTCTGCAGACCCTGGGCCAGTTCATCCATCATTTTTGCCAAGCCCCTGAACTGAGTTGCTGCCAGATCTTTGGTTTCTGCAAACTGAACCGACCACCTGTGATTTATCTGTTCAGTTTTGTAGGCAGAATGCATTATCTTGAACAGCGCTTCAGAGTTTTCTGGACACATGCTCTTCAAATTCTCCTCCACCTCACCGTAGGAGGGCCAGTCACTGACATCCAGCTGCAGCAGTATTTTGCACATTGACTGATAAGTGAACATGAATTTCTTCTGCCAGCACTGACTATATCTCCGACAATTCGAACACACTTGGCAGCCTACTCTCTCAACAACCCGGGCAATCACATCTGGGCCTGATTCCTCCTGTTCCCCTCGCGATATCTCAGAAAATGAATCAGCCAGTCGCCTGAAGACCCTGGCAAACGCTTTTAACCGCTCATTTGTATTTTCATCATCAGAATCACCAGTCGAACGCAGCAATTTCAGCAAACGATCAGCTCTGAGGTCTTCCCTTTCAAGTCTAGAACTACCGGTCATAGACCCCGAGTTAAAATCCCAGTCCTGCCTTGAGCGCTGTGTCCGTTCGGTGCTTTCAGTTCGTCTGATTTGTCCGGCTGCATCAGTTCGCCCGTAAAAGAACGCTCCGGCGGTAGCAGCCATCTCTGCAGCTGCATCAGCAGCAGGGGCAAATTGCGATTCGAGTTCGGGAAGGGCTGCACAGGTTACAGTGTATAACCCCACCGCAAACAGCATTTCCCATGGTGTAAACAACCAGCCCCTCGATGGAGCAAGAATACTATAAATCCCCAGGACCGGAGTCACCATGGCAATAACCACTATCATATATCCCCAGCGTCGGGCCACACCGGCCAACAAGCCGCCAGCCATCAACGCAGCAGCTAACGGCAGGTCTAACTGCACGGCAAAACCCAGGCATCCGCCGATTACTGCGCCGGCAACCATCCCCCCCCATACACCGGCCCGGGCAGCGCACAACAGAATGGACAGAAGTGCTAAAATCCACACCACTCGTTGGCCGCCTATCTCCCAGCCGCTCATTCCCATCAGCACTACAGTAGATAAAATGATGACTGATATAAGAGTCTGGCCGATCCACAATTGGTAGACATGATCTCCGGCATCATGAAGATGCTGCGGGGTCGAACTGAAAATCGGACGCAGTCCTCGGGCAAATACCACGCAGGAACACAGCATCATGACCAGCTCAAAGACAAATAAGAATAAATAATAAATCGTTGTACCCTGACTGAACCACACAAAGCCCCGCACCACTATTGCTGCTCCACCCGCAGCCATGAGCAGTCGGTTAAGAGAAGGAGGATTTTTTTCAACATCACATAGAACTTCTGCTATCAACCAGAAAGCAGCCAGAAGAAGGGCCTCATGCAAGGCGGCCTGCGGCCCATTCAACAGGAGTTGGCCGACAGACACCCCTGTGAGCGCAGACACCGTCAGCTGTCTTCTCCAGTAGAGTACGGCAAACATGTAGGCCAACCCAAAAGGTGAAAGTAGATCTAAAATTCCTGCTTTTCCAACCAGAATCCCAACTCCAGCAACTGCAGCAAATAGACCAACATTTCCATACCAGGTACTGCAGATCTTGGAGCTTGTCCGGGAAATCCAGTTAATTACAGGAGCGAACTCCATAATTCCAACGGGACCCCCTGAACCTTTTTCTGATCGATTTGAATAATTTTTGGGTACAGATGATGAATGCCGCCCCTGCTGGGCGGAGGTATTTCGTTGCATGAGGCGAGCAGCTCCTTTCCGTTTTGTGGGGCGACTGGTGCTCAGTATAACGGAAAGAAGTTCAAAAACCTGTCACAGCATGACGATACAGATGAGTGATTTTGCGACACATATCGTGAAATATCCTCAATCTGCCTTCCAAAAACGAAAATCACCCCCGGAACACACACCCGGGGGTGGACATTCTCAGTTTCTAAACTATTCAGATCAGGTCCATATCCCGGCCAATATCTTTGAAAGTCTCCAGAGCAAAATCCAGATCTTTTCGGCTGTGAACAGCAGAGAGCATGACTCTGATCCGGGCTTTTCCTCGGGGAACTGTCGGGAAGCCTATACTCTGCGCAAAGATGTCTTTTTCAAACAGACGGCGGCTGAATTCAGCTGATTTTCCCGCATCGCCGATCATAACCGGCGTAATGGGGGTCTGAGTTTTGCCCGTGTCGAATCCGATATCCTGCATACCACTCTGGAAGTACCGGGCATTATCCCACAATTTGGTTACCAGTTCATCACTTTCTGTGAGAAGACGCACAGCAGCCAGGTTAGCAGCAGCTTCTGGTGGAGTTATCGACGAGCTGAACAAAAATGGTCGTCCGCGCTGCCTTATATACTCTATCATTTTTGCATCTGCAGCAATAAAACCACCAACACCGCCCATTGCCTTCGAGAGTGTACCCATCTCTATGTCGATCCTTCCGTCCAGGTCGAAGTGATCGACTATACCCCTGCCGTGTGAGCCCAACACACCTTCACCATGGGCATCATCGACCATGGAAATGCAGCCGTACTGCTCGGACAATTCTGCAACTTTGGGCAGGTTAGCCAGGTCACCATCCATACTGAAAACTCCATCGGTAACAACGAGCTTGCGGCAGTCCTCGTCTTCGTCTTCTTTCATCAGTTCTTCCAGGGCATCCATGTCCAGATGCGGAAATACCTTGATTTCCGCCCGGCTCAAGCGGCATCCGTCAATGATGCTCGCATGATTCAGACCATCACTATAAATGATGTCCTCACGACCAACCAGAAGGGGGATGACAGCCAGATTGGCGTTAAAACCGGACTGAACAACCACTGCATCTTCGCGCTTTTTGAACTCAGCCAGTTCTTCTTCCAGTTTCTCGTGCAGGCTCATTGTTCCAGCAATGGTACGTACAGCTCCTGGACCAACTCCATATTCGTCAATGCCTTCCTTGGCTGCATTCTTCAACCTTTCGTCTGCAGCCAGGCCCAGGTAATTGTTCGAACAGAGGTTGAGTTTGTCGACGCCATCAATTTTTACCCAGGCACCCTGCTGTCCCTCGAGAACGCGAATCTCATTGTACAAATCCTTTTCCCGAAGTTCCTCCAGATTCTCATCCACAAATGCCAGCACATCTTTTTGGCCCATATTAATCCTCCCTGATATTTGTTTTAGCCTTATTGAATAATTGTAAGTAACAATCAATCCAGCAGCACCAAGCCAGGTTCAGCTAATCACAAATCAGTATATCATGAAAGGAAAAAATATTCACCGACGCCATTTGATCCCTTAAGGCATAGCCAACTCTGCTCTGTCTGTGGGGTATCAAGGGGTCGATCACCGCAGTTTTAGGAACTATAATTAAACTGTATCAATTTGCATCCAATACGCCCATCAACTGAGGAGGTCTTGATTCGATGAAGAGGAGCTTGCTCGTACTGCTGCTTCTGACGGCTGTGATTACTGTGTCTTCCTGCGGGGAACACACCGTTCCGGTCCAAACTCCGGAGCATTATCCAGAACATGTACAGATCCCCTCTGAAGCAGCGGTGGGTGGTGAGATGATCTACGGCACCACCGAGAGCATGGTCCTGCCTAACCCCCTTTTCGTCTCAGATGTGCACACTGACTTTCTCAGTCAGCAGATGTTTGCTGGTTTGCTGCGGGTGGGCCAAGATTTGAAAATGAAGCCCTATGTTGCCGAGAGCTGGAAGTTCTCCGACGATGGGCGCAGGTGGACTTTCTCTTTGCGTGATGATGTTTATTTTCACGACGGTAATCAGCTGACCGCCGAGGATGTGGAATACACATATTCCACCATTTTGCACCCCGACTATACCGGGACACACTATCCGCGCTATGAAGTGATCGACAGAGTATCCGCACAGGATGATTTCACCGTCGTGTTTGAACTGAGCCATCCTCACGCACCGCTTCTAAGTCATCTTGATATGGGCATTCTCCCCAAGCACATATATGGCCAGCATTCCACAAAAGAACTTGAAGATATAACTGACGAACTCCCACCTGTCGGAGCCGGCCCCTATCAGTACGAAGAAAAAGGTGATGATCACATCGTTTTGAAGAGTAATGCCGATTTCTTTTTACCGGGTCCCTTTATCGAAAATATCAGAGTCCAACGGTTTGATGACCAGCAGTCCATGGTAATGGCTTTAGAACAGGGAGAAATCGATTATATGAGCACCATACCCACAGAACATATCAATCGGATAAAGGAACACCATTCAGACAGGTTTAACTTCTACCACCGTCAACACAACGGCTACAGTTATCTGGGTCTCAATCAGACTGATCCGATTCTGCAGGATAAAAAAATAAGGCAGGCAATCATGTACGCTATTGACAGGCGCTCCATTGTAAAAGAATTACTGGATGGTAAGGCAGAAGTCATCAATTCACATATCCCATCATTCTCCTGGGCTTCAAATCCCGAGCTGCATGATTACCAGTACAATCCGCAAAAGGCAGTTCAGCTGCTGGAGGATGGCGGTTGGTCACAGATCGGGGATGATGATATACGAATCAACACTGACGGCAAACGCCTCCGTATTTCCTGTGTGGCGGCTGCCGGTAATATACGCAGAGAACAAATACTGGAGAGGATCAAGCAGGATCTGGCTGAGGTGGGGTTTGAATTTGAGATAAAGCTCATGGAGTGGGATGAGCTATTCGAAAAACACCTGGATACGGGAAAGTTTCAATCCTATTTGCTGGGTTGGGGGCTGGGAATTGACCCGGATCCTTACCTGTATTTCCATTCCGAATCCGGTTTTGGCAGGGAGGGACACCTGATTGGCTTCAATGATGTTCAGTTCGAAAACGAGCGGCTCGATTACCTTATTGAGAAAGGACGGCAGGCCCTCACTTACGAAGAGCGAACTGAAATTTACCATGAGGTCGAGGAAATAATAAACGCGGAACTTCCTTACGCTTTTCTATACAGTAAAACCCTGATAACCGCAGTCGATGATAGGATAAAGAATGTTAGCATTAGCGATATCGGTCCTGTAAGGACGGAGCTGTGGTACATTGAAACTGAGGACGATTAACAAATACACCCCCTGCATGCTGAGAAAAACTGTAACCCGTATCCTTTTTATCTTCCCCAGCTGTTAAATGCCTACCCCCGAACCCCTTCCGAGCTTTGCATTTGGGGATAACTGACTTTCTGCCTGGGCGTTGCTGTCACATAGTCGGACAGTGCAGATTATTCAGTCAGAGTTCCCCGGAAATGCACAGACATACCCAATTTCAAGCCGCTATCAACTCCATCTCGAAGAGAGGATGCGGAAAACACGATATTGTAATGGTTGGGAGCATGTGTGGCATCGTAGCCCAACAGGACAGCATCCATCTGCTCCCCAATCTGAACCCGGTCACCGGCTTTCGCCACCCCTCCTCTGATAATCTCACAAAAACCCAGATACGCAACTCTATCAACAGTTTGCGAGGGTTCAGCCGCCTCGTCAGTTACTACCATTTCATGGATATCACCCTGCTTTAGAGCCCTCGACGGCTGAGGAATTAGCTGCAAACCTCGATCTTGCAGCTTGCCCCGCAGTACTGCAACCACCTCACCTACAACAGGGCTCGCAGTCACATAAGGATCCTGAACCATACCTTCCTCATAGGGGTCCGGTCCCCTCTCATCTGACTTGGAATACATGAAAATCCCCCTCTGTTGAATATGTGTGCAGCCGAATCAATGAAACTACTGAGTATAATTCTTCAGAGAAGCCGTTTATTCCTGGCGGATGACAGCATTTTGTCCAACCAGCTTATTCATAGAGAATTATTTGGCTGCCCCATCTCCTATCAGGGAATCGATCGTATTTCAGAAAAAGGATATTTTCTACCTGCGGACCCAAGTAATTTGAAACTGGACAGGGGCCAGAATACCATAAAAGATTTACCACGGATTTGATCTGCCGATATAGGACCAAAATAGCGAGAATCCAGGCTGTTAGACCGATTGTCCCCCATTACAAACACTTCGTCATCGTGAACCATCTGCTTCGGAACGGCCTCCTCGCTTCGCAGCTGCACATAATCCTCCTCAATACTCTGACCATCTACCATCAAAACTCCGTTTCGAACCTCCACTGTCTGTCCTGAAACTGCAACCACCCGCTTAACCAAATTCCTATCCTTTCCTCCAGGTTCCGATAAAACGACTATCTCTCCTGGCCGTGGATCGCGGTAGCGAAAAACCACTTTATTAACCAACAGTCTTTCTCCCTCATAAATCGAAGGCTCCATAGAAGGTCCAAATACTACATAAGTCTCGACTAAAGCGGTGCGGATAATCAACGTCAGCAGGGCCGCTATCAGGAGTGTTTTTATCAGATCCACTACGATATCAGCGAAGGCTGAATCGCCCAATAATTCGGCTATATTGATTTCTTCAGTATATCTGAACATTTTGACCTTCCCATTCAGAATCATCAGTCAACGAGCGTTATCACCACAAATATTATTCCCCTAAACAACCTTTTCAGTACTCATGACAATGTCTTTGTCTTGATTGGAAACAATTACTTTGGACACCAAGGACGTTTACCCCGACGCATTTGTTGAAAAAACAGGCTTTGAAAGCGAGTCAATGTAGTATCAACCTGAATTTCAGAAAACCTGACAGCACCACAGTCAAAAAAGGAATAAAAATAAGGTCGCGCAGTTTACAGCTGTACCTAATTCACACCAGTCTTTTGAGATACGCTGCGATCTATGAATAACTCGGTGGATTAAATAGAGAGCACTTCGTCCTGACCCGTATCTAGTGTAAACTACTGTTAGTGGTGGAGTTTTACGCCTAATATCCCGAAGCGATGAAACATTCATACAGACACGAGGTGATTTTTTTGACAAAGAAAAGAGTATTTAGCGGTTCTCGACCAACTGGAAGACTGCATCTGGGAAATTACTTGGGAGCAGTTGAAAACTGGGTGCAGATGCAGGATGAGTATGACTGCATCTATGCAATCGTTGACCATCACGCCATAACCACTCCCTTTGACCCAGAAGAGCTGAACAGCAACATACGTGCGATGGTCCTGGATTTTGTGGCCATCGGTCTGGATCCAGACAAATGCACCCTCATCGTGCAATCTGAACTATCCCAGCACACGGAGCTGGCCTGGATGTTGGGTGCTATCACGCCGCTGGGATGGCTGCAGCGGGTTCCAACTTTTAAGGAGAAATCTGAATTGCATCCCGACAACGTCAATCTGGGGCTTCTCTCTTATCCGGTGCTGCAGGCTGCCGACATTCTTCTTTACAAGGCGGAACTGGTCCCAGTCGGTGAGGATCAACTGCCGCACGTGGAACTGACAAGAGAAATCGTTCGCAGTTTCAATCATCAGTTCGGTGACACTTTCCCTGAACCCCAGTCGGAAGTGCGTTCAGGCACAGCCCGGATCATGAGCCTGACCGAACCCAACAAGAAGATGAGCAAAAGTCTCGGGCCAGACAGTTATATTTCCATCGGTGATGAGCCTGACGTGATACGGCAAAAAATCATGGGCGCAGTGACCGATACCGGCCCCGAACCCGGACAGATGAGCCCCGGTGTGGCCAATCTATTCACCCTTTTGGGGGAATTTGGAAGTAAAAAACAGGTAGAAAAATTCAAGGCTGATTATGAAGACGGAACCATTCGCTACGTGGACTTGAAAGAAGAGACAGCCAAAGCGATCATCGAAACACTGCGTCCGGTACGCCAAAGACGCCGCCGATTGATGGAATCACCCGATAAAGTAGATCAGATCCTCGAAAAAGGACGCGAAAGGGCTCACCGCCTGGCAAATGAGACGCTTTCTGAAGTGAAAGAAAAGATGGGCGTAGGCATACATTGAAACAATCCAAAAAGCCGCGGCGGGAGGCCGTGAATCAGTGACTCCCCGCCGCGGTGTTGAATTGATGATTTATCAGCTGTACAGGCAGTTGAACAGAAGTTTGTAAGTTCCATGAGTCTGAGCCCTGTGTTGAGGGCGGAAACCTATCAGTACAGCCTCGCCTTTTCCGACTTCAGCTGCGATCATGGCCGGCTTGGATTCAATCTTATCTTCACCCACCAGCCGTCCACTCTGCAGCAGATTCTCATCAGCGTACCTGACAATCACTCGATACTGATCGGTCCGTAAAGCCTCGTGAATCGTGAAGGCAGCGCTGTCCCAGCTGAAAATCAGCGACTCTCGGGGCATGCCGTAGCCCAGCCGATCATCAATATCCACGTGAGCACGAATTGTCGAACCGTGAGTCAAATAGTCCTTCGAATCAAGACCCTTTACAGCGTTCTCTATTTTCAATCCGGCCGCATCAACAACCACTTCGCACGCTCCGTCAAATCCGACCAGCCGGCCGCCCTCTCGGACAAACTGCCCCAGGGATTCGACTCCTTCGCTGCCAATACCGCTTTGATATTTCTCAGGAACATCATCAACGCGCCACTTCATATAACGGGCCATACGGGAATCTCCACTGGCAGAAGTGATATCAACAATCATTCCCTTCGTATCGTGCGGTAGTATGATCACATCGAAGCTATCGGCCAGGGAGCCATTCAGTATGTCCTCATCAGTGATGGTCTCGTAAGGGAAGTCATTGGTGTCAAAGATAAAGCGGGTCCATCCCTCATCAGCGTTACCGCCCCAGTAGCGCTGGTAAATCCCCACACGGGGCTGTTTAACTGTGCTTACAACAGAATCATCTGGACGGGTCTGACAGTTCAGAAAGTCCAAACCCAGCTCGGCAGCCAGTTCTGTCAACCTTTCCTGGCAGGCCGCATCGGAGGGAACGAAAAAGGCTCCCGCAGGTAGTTGTCCTTCTTCGACAGGGAAAGACTGGTGCAGCCGCAGGACCTCAATATCCTCTGACAGGAGGCGGTTAACAGCTGTGTGGGCCCGATTTAACCTGGGATCAATCAGATAACCTGCAGCTGCTGCGGCAACCTGTCCCTGCTTTTTCTCGAGATTATTCATCACTGAAAACGACCCTTCCGATATGCTGTGAATGGGATTAACCTCTACACCCATAAATTCAGCAACGGTATCTGTTGCTGTATCAAACACCGTTGGCGAACCATCGGGGGTGCGAGTCCAGTAATTATCAGGGTATTTGGTCTGACCCAGGAGGGTTTCTATGAGTCCGCGCTTGGGTTGCTGCAGGAAAACCAGCCTGGTGCCGGAGGGATAGTGTTTACCGTCAGCTTCAAATTCCTCTTGCGCAGTTTTTATTTCTATCCCCTGATCAAGGAGAATTTCCACCAGCTCTTCGGTCACGAGGGGATCGTGCTGCTGGGGCTCTATGACAAAGGCGACCTTGTCACCCTGTTTCCCCCGTTCAGTCTGACGCCGGGCCTTGTTACAGGCATTGCGCAGAACTGTCTCCCGATAACGGGCGCAGATATCCAGAAGGGCGATGGATGCGATTTTCTGCTGCTCCACGATATCCCGCAGACCCCACCATCCCCCTTCCCACGGATTAGGGAAATTAGTCTGCGCCTCATATTCGGGCATGGTCCGGGGGCTGGCTCCCTGCAGCTGATCGGGATCAATGTAAAGGGGTGAGGCTAAGCTGGCACTGGCTGATTCTGTGAGCATACCGGCTATGTTATGATAGGCGGTAATCCAGTGAAAACCCAGATGTCCCCACCCAGGATATTGAGCAGCGTTGAGCACTCCCTCTTTGCCCTCCTGCTCCAGCTTGTAAGCCATGTGGCCACCGAACCAGGCATGTTCCCGCCATATCAGTGGGTCAGCATCCGGGTGAATGGGATTACAGTAAGGTGCCACATAGAAACGAGCACCGTAACTGCCCATATGGTGGTGATCTTGATAGGCCTGCGGTTTCCAGTGGGTGTACAGAATTCTCCCAACATGTTGGGATTCGGCAAGATTGAGCATGAATCCATCTCTGTTGTTATCATGTCCCGCATATTTCTGATACAGCCATGGAAGTCGGATTCCCTCATAATCTGTATCCAACGTCTCTTCGTACCAGTCGGTAACCATCAACTGCCCATCCGGGTTGAAACAGGGAACCATGAGGAAAATGACATTTTCCAGTATACGTTGAACTTCCTCATCATTGTCAGTCAGCATTTCATATGCCAACTCAGGCGCCATCTGCGTTCCACCTATTTCTGTAGCATGCATACTCATTGTCTGACAGACGACAGCCTTACCTTCTCCAATCAGTTCCTCTACCTCTTCGGATGATAAACCTCGCGGATCGCTGATCTTCAGATTGATCTCCCGCAGCTCCTCAATTCTATCCAGATTCTCCGGTGAGGAGATGATGGTTAACAGGAATGGATTATCTTCCGTGGTTTCTCCCAGTTCGATTACTTCAATCCGATCTGATTTGTCGTTGAGCAAGTTGAAATAGTCAACAATTTCATTCCATCGCGCCATTTTTCGGTCAGTTCCCATGCGAAATCCAAAAAACTCCTCGGGCGATGCTATCTTTTTACTCACGCTCACAACCTCCTCGAGTCACCCGAAAAAAATTAGAGTGCTCGTTTTTGAATGTACTCTTCATTTAGGTCTTGGACATTAATCCCAAAAACCCTGCATTTTTCAGTTTCGTGATAGCCGACCTCATCTTTTTTTACTGAATCACCTTAGTTTATCCGCACTGGCTTCTGCAAAGAATCAGCAGAATGAACAATTTTTGAGATGGACCGTGACACCGCTTTCCTAAACGTATAGAATAGCGGGAGTGACTTCATAATTCGGCAAGCTGGAGGTGTTTTATGGCCCGCGCAGAAAGCATAAGAAAAACAAACTCCATCGGAAGAAAAGAGATTTTTGCCCTTGCCTGGCCAGCTATCCTGGAGATGTGTTTACACATGACCGCCTGGATCTTCGATACCGCAATGGTGGGACGGTTGGGAGCAGCTGAATTGAGTGCTGTTGCGCTTGGAGGTCAGGTCTACTTCTCGCTGGTCTGGGTGCTGGGCGCCGTGGGCATTGGAATCACTGCTCTGGTAGCCCGGCACAAGGGTGAAGAGGATCTGCTCGGTGCCTCCCATATTTCAGAACACGGTCTCTTTCTGGCACTGGTTCTGGGAGCGATATGCACCGCTGTTATCGCACCTAATGCTCACCTTGTGTACCGCTGGGCGCAGACAGAACAATCTGTTGCGGCCATGGGCACCGGGTATGTGCGGGCTCTATCCCTGGCTGCGGTCATCTATCTACCCACAATTGCAGCCAACGGTATAATGCGGGGTGCTGGAGACACCCAGGGCCCCCTGATGGTAACTATTGTAACTAACATCGTAAACATTGTGGGAGATTATCTGCTCATTTTTGGCAGCTTCGGTTTTCCCCGCCTCGGAGTCCTGGGAGCTGGTTATGCTCTGGTTTCAGGGCAGATAATCGGGGGAATATTTGCTGTGATTCTGCTGCTCAGAAGAACCAGTCTTAGACTGCGCCTGTCGCAGATAATAAGACCGAACTCGGCCACGCTCAAACGTATAATCCGGGTATCGATTCCCGCCGCTGTGGAGGCTCTTTTACGCGACGGTGCCCGGACTTTCAGTACAATGATCATCGCTTCTATGGGTACCATCACCCTGGCAGCCCATCAGGTAACCGTAACTGCTGAGTCCCTGTCCTTCATGCCTGGTTACGGCTTCGCAATTGCTGCGAGCATAGTAACCGGCCAGCGTCTGGGCGCCGGTCAACCAGATGAAGCTGAAAAAGGAACATCGGAGGCCTGGCGTATGGGCCTTATTGTAATGTGTGTTATGGGGATCGCATTCTTACTGTTTCCGGAGTATATTCTGCGACTGTTCACCACGGACCCGGAAGTGATTCGTCTGGGAGCAAGATGCCTGCGAATAGCAGCCTTCATGCAGCCAGCCATCTGCACCAGTGATGTCTTTGCCGGAGCACTGCGGGGTGCTGGAGACACCGAAACGGCAATGTACATTTCTGGAATCAGCTCTTGGGTCATCCGGGTACCACTGATAGTAATTGGCGTATATGTGCTGGACTTTTCTCTGGAAGCGATCTGGGTGGTCATTTTGGCAGAAATCATTTTCAAAGCGGCAGCCGCGTGGAACGTTTTTAACCGGGGCCGATGGAAACAAAAAGAGGTCTGAGTCCTCACACACGCTGCATCTGACCCTTGATTTTATTTAATGTCTACCCGACAGGATCTTATATCCCCTGACAAGCTGGCTTTCTCAGCATAAACTATCCTGACATTCAGCCTGCGAAATTCGATACTTTTACAGTCGATCGCATTGAAAGACAGGATTAGGCAGGGCTTATCAGCAAGGAATATAGTGCTGTTTGTAGAACCAATAGATTATGGAGAAGCGTCTACAGCATTAATTTTATGTGTGGAGGAGCTAATAATGTGCGAAAAAACTCTGGATGAACTCAAACCCATTATCGAAAAATACCGCGACCGCCGGGGAGCCCTGGTACCCGTTCTGCATGAAGCACAGCAGAAACTGGGATATCTTCCCCATAGAGCTCAGGAGTTTGTGTCGGAACACATGAATATTCCCTTGAGTGAAATTTATGGAGTAGTCACCTTTTACTCATTCTTTTCCACAACACCAAAAGGAGACCACACAATCGGCGTTTGTACAGGTACTGCCTGTTACGTCAAGGGCGCAGATGCCCTTTTGGACACCATCTACGAACATCTGGACATTGAACTGGGAGAAACCAGCAGCGACCAGCGCTTCACCTTAACCCAGACCCGCTGTGTAGCTGCATGCAGTCTCGCTCCCGTACTCATGATCGATGAAAACGTCTACGGCAATTTAACAGCCGAGGATATTCCTGAAATTCTTGACCGGTATTGAGCCGGTCTTCACGGAGGTAGATAGCTGTGAGCGACAATCAGATTCTCATCTGTGCGGGCACGGGATGTCTGTCATCCGGTGCCGAGGAAATCTATGAACATTTGATCCAGATTCTTGAGCAGGAAGGACTGTCAGAACAATTCCCCGTTGATGCGGCGGTCAAAAAAACCGGATGTGCCGGCCGCTGCAGTCTGGGCCCGACAATGCTCATCCTGCCCGAGGGAGCCATGTACGGTAAATTGGAGACCGCAGACGTCGACAAAATAGTGGATGAGCACTTGCTTGGCGGTCAGCCGGTGGAATCTCTGGCCATGGAAGATGATGGCCACCTGGCGGTTTCCAATTATGAAAAGCTGAAGTTTTTTGATAAGCAGACCAAAATTGTACTGAAAGACACCGGTTTAATAGATCCGACAAGTATGGAAGATTACCTGGAAAGTGATGGTTTCGAGGCACTCAAGCAGGTCCTTACAGAAATGAATCCCGAGGGAGTTATAGAGGAAATCAAGGACTCTGGCCTGCGTGGGCGAGGAGGAGCCGGTTTCCCAACAGGTCTCAAATGGGAATTCACCCGTGCAGCCGAAGGAGAGCCTAAATATGTAATATGCAACGCTGACGAGGGTGACCCGGGAGCTTTCATGGACAGAAGTATCCTGGAAGGAAACCCCCAGAGTGTAATTGAGGCCATGACCATAGCCGGATATGCTGTTGGTGCCGAACGGGGATTTGTTTACGTGAGGGCTGAATATCCTCTGGCGGTAAAACATCTCGATATGGCCCTCGAAAAGGCGAGATTACACGGCTATCTCGGGGAGAACATATTTGATTCGGATTTTTCATTCGACATTGAAATACGGGTTGGAGCCGGAGCTTTTGTCTGCGGCGAAGAGACTGCGCTGATCGCCTCCATAGAAGGACGAAGAGGTCAACCGCGCAGCCGCCCCCCATATCCTGCCAACTCAGGTCTGTGGGGACAGCCAACCCTGATCAACAATGTAGAGACTTACGCCAATGTCCCGTCCATTATCCTCAGGGGCAGCGAATGGTTTTCAAACATCGGTACAGAAAACAGTAAGGGAACCAAGGTGTTTGCCCTCACCGGTGATGTAGCCCAGACCGGTCTGATAGAAGTTCCAATGGGCATAACCCTGCGAGAAATCATCTTCGGAATCGCCGGCGGCATCCCGGACGGAAAGAAGTTCAAGGCTGCACAGATAGGTGGCCCCTCCGGAGGAACCATACCTGCAGAACATCTGGATGCCCCAATCGATTACGAGTCGCTCGATGAGCTTGGTGCCATCATGGGTTCGGGCGGCCTGGTGGTGATGGATGAGGACAGCTGCATGGTAGATGTGGCAAGGTTTTTCCTGGAATTCACCCAGGATGAATCCTGTGGTAAATGCACTCCCTGCAGAGTGGGAACAAAACGCATGCTTCAAGTTCTCGAGCGAATTACAGAGGGAGAAGGTCAGCCGGATGATATTGAAAAACTGGAGTCTCTGTCCGCCCTTATCAAGGATACCTCGCTGTGCGGACTCGGGCAGACCGCTCCCAACCCGGTGCTGAGCACCCTGCAATCGTTCCGCGATGAATATATTGCTCATATCCACGACAAACGGTGTCCCAGCCGTCACTGTCCTGCATTGTCTGAACCTTATATCATTGATGCAGACCTCTGCGTCGGCTGCGGAACCTGCATAGACGAATGCCCGGTCGGGGCCATAAGCGGAGAACTACGCGAACCCCACCACATAGATGCAGACAAGTGTATCGCCTGTGGTGCCTGCGCTGAAATATGTCCTGTGGAGGCAATACAATGATAGAAGAAAAAAAGGAGGTACGCAGTCAAGTGTTGATCTACATCGACGGCCAGAGATATCAGGCAGAAAGCGGCCAGACAGTCCTGGAAGTGGCTCAAGACAGTGGAATTGATATCCCCACTCTGTGTCACGATCCCCATCTGTCTAACGTAGGAGCCTGTCGGGTTTGTCTCATCGAAATCGAAGGGAGAGATAATCTCCCCACTGCCTGTGAAACCCCGGTAGAAGATGGAATGAAGGTGCATACATCTACCAAAAAGGTGATGCGCTCCCGACGAGACATACTCGATCTCATTCTTTCTGATCATCCCCTGGACTGCATGACCTGTGAAGCCAACGGAAACTGTGGTCTTCAGGATTTGGCTTACGAATATGGGTTGTCAGAATCCAGCTATGGCGGTAAAGAAGAAAGCCGTTACCACATACAGAACGATAATCCCTTCATAGAAGTTGATCCTGATAAATGCATATTGTGCGGAAAGTGCGTGAGAGTAGATCGTGAAATCCAGAACTCTTTTGCCATCAATTTTGCCGAACGTGGTTTCGTAACCAAGGTGGCGACACCGGCAGACGAGGATCTCGGCGGCGATTCGTCAGATTGTGTCTTTTGCGGCCAGTGCGTTGAGGTATGCCCCACAGGAGCTCTAACCTACAAGCCAGCAAAAGGAAAAGGACGCTCCTATGACTTTGAAAATGCAGAAACCATATGTCCGTACTGCGGTGTCGGCTGCCGTCTGCAGCTGCGGATAAAAGATGGGCAAATAATCGAAACCGGTGCTGTAAGACATGAAAATTCACCCAACCCGGCCGGAGAGGCCTGTGTTAAGGGACGGTTTGGTCATGATTTCGTTTCCCACCCGGACCGCCTTACTTCCCCACTCATAAGACGGGGAGAAGATTTCGAGGAAGTCGACTGGGATGAAGCCCTTGATTATGTTGCAGACAACCTGTCTGAAATCAGGAACCAATCAGGACCCGATGCCCTGGGGGGGCTGAGTTCGGCAAAATGCACTAACGAGGAAAATTACCTCATGCAAAAATTCATGCGTGCAGTAATCGGAACCAACAACGTTGATCACTGCGCGCGTCTGTGTCACTCCTCAACAGTGGCTGGCCTGGCGAAAGCTTTTGGCTCAGGAGCTATGACCAACTCGATTGGAGAAATCGAACATTCCGACCTGTTTTTCGTTACCGGGTCAAACCCCACTGAAAACCACCCAGTTATCGGCAGCAAGATCAAGAAAGCGGTGCGGGATGGTGCCGAACTATTAGTGGCTGATCCCAGAGAAATAGAACTTTCTTCTATGGCTGATGTCTGCATGTATCAGCGTCCCGGCACTGATGTGGCACTGATAAACGGCATGATAAGAGTCATATTGAAAGAACAACTATGGGATGAAGATTATGTTGCTGATCGGACGGAAAACTTAGATACCATGGCTGCAGCCGTGCAGGACTACACTCCGGAAACAGTGGAGGAAATCACTGGAGTACCCCGGGAAGAGATAATAGAAGCGGCAAGGCGGTATGCCGGGGCTGAGCTGGGCTCCATTTATTTCGCCATGGGTATAACCCAACATAAATCAGGGACTGACAACGTACTGGCCCTGGCCAACCTGGCCATGCTGTGCGGAAATGTGGGTAAAAAAGGTGCAGGAGTGAATCCCCTGCGCGGGCAGAACAATGTACAGGGAGCCTGCGACCTGGGTGCACTGCCCAATGTTTACCCTGGATATCAATCAGTTGATGAACCTCAGGTGCGGGAAAAATTTCAGGATAGTTGGGAAACCAGATTATCAGAAGAACCAGGTCTGACGGTTGTTGAGATGATGAATGCAGCAGCTGCTGGGGATCTGCGGGCAATGTATATCATGGGTGAAAACCCGATGATTTCCGACCCAGATCAGAACCACGTAAGAAAAGCCCTTAAAAACCTGGATTTCCTGGTTGTTCAGGACCTTTTCCTGACCGAAACCGCCCAACTTGCAGATGTGATTCTTCCCGCCTGCAGTTTCGCTGAAAAAGACGGTACCTTCACCAACACTGAACGGCGGGTTCAGCCTATTCAACCGGCAGTTCAGGCTCGGGGGCAATCCCTGCCCGACTGGATCATATTGTCCAGACTGGCGGAAAAGTTGGACTACGACATGCAATATGATTCAACTGCTGAAATAATGGATGAAATCAGTTCTGTAAGTCCCATCTACGGTGGCATGAAGCATGACCTTTTATCCGATGGTGGACTGCAGTGGCCCTGCCCCGATCCCAGTCACCCGGGAACCCGTTTCCTGCACCAGGGAGAATTTGCGCGGGGTAAAGGAAAGTTCCACGCAGTCACCTTTATTCCTCCTGCAGAACTGCCTGACGATGAGTATGACTTTATCCTCATGACCGGGCGAATGCTCTATCAGTTCCATACGGGAACCATGACCCGGCGCAGCAGGGCCATAAACGAACATCAGCCCAATAGCTATGTCGAAATCAATTCAGAAGATGCCACGAATCTGGATATCTCTGATGGAGAACGAGTACGGGTCAGTTCCAGAAGAGGCACTGTACAAACCTATGCAGCGGTAGGTCAGCGTGTACAGCCGGGACAGGTATTTATGCCATTCCACTACTCTGAGAGTCCGGCCAATCGCCTGACCAATCCAGAGCTGGATCCGCAGGCCAAAATTCCCGAACTTAAGGTATGCGCAGTGAAGGTGGAAAAAATATAAAGGTCAGGGGCGCGGGAATTCCCGCGCCCCTTCTCTCTATTTATTTCAGCTATTAAACCAAAGTGTAGATTGACAATCTACCCTGAACTCCCACAAACTTCAGTCCAACCTTACTTCCTGCTTGTGGACATACTGGGAAGTAGAAAGAGCCAGAAGGGCAGAATAGCCACGCACGGTGAAAGTCAGCACGTCCCCCACCTCTACAGGGTTCTGTACATCCTCCACATCCAATATCATATGATCACTCGAGGCTCCAATGATCTCTGCTGCATTCATCCGCGGTAGTAATCCATCCGGAACCACATCCTGTCGCCCTAAAGCAACAATCGCCCGACGGTGGCGTCCCCGGTCTTCAAAGGTTGGAGTCTGGCCAAATGCATCCTGACCGATATCACCAACTGGCACGGAAGGTTTCCTCTGCAGTTCAATAACTTCCGCCTCCACCTGAAACACGTCGTCATGCATTGGATCGATTTTTGCGCGACGAACTGTCTCGTTACCCAGGAAAATTGCCTCACCAATGCGCAGGTTGTTGATCCCTTCCGGCAGCTGCCCCGATTTCAAAAGGTCCCAGTTAGCGGAATTACCTCCGGAAACCACCTCAGGTTCAAAGCCCAGCACCTCGGCAGCCACCGAACGCGCCTGAAGAAGCTTCTCCATGTTGCGTACGCTGGGGGTAACCCCACCGTAACATGCCAGGTTGGTACCCACACCGACGACATTCACGTTTTCAGCCTGGTCTGCTGCTTCCGCCAGGGATGCAACATCATCAATCCACACCCCTTCACGAAGATCCCCAACGTCCACCATCAGAACGACTCCATGTGTAACATTGTTGGCGCAGGCAGCCTCATCAAGAGATTCAATAGTGGCTACCTCGCTGTTGAGACTGACATCTGCCAGCTGAACCACATCATCCGCCCTGCTCATGCGGGGAAGACGAAGCAGCATCAGTTCAGCATCCACATCACTGTCCCGAAGCCTGCGCAAATTCTTCAAACGGGAATCACCCAGATTATCCACGCCTGCCTCGATCAAAACCTCAGCTGCTGCCGGATGAGCGCACAACACTTTGGTGACTGCAGTAACTCCCACCCCGTGTTCACCGCAGGCCTGGACAATGTGTTCAATATTTTTCCGCAGTTTTGACAAATCCATAATCATCCGAGGGTATCTCTGTTGGCAATCTTTCATTTAGACAATCACCTCCTGCACTTCAGCTGATAACTGTATCTATATCATTCTTTCAAATCTACTCCAAGACTATCGGTGAGTAGGCGTGCGGCAGCTTCGGGATACCTCCGCGATAAGACACCCAGAGCGGCCATAATATAATCACTATCAATTAGATACCTGGGATCGTCTGGATAAAGAGACATGGGACTATGCTGCGATACTCCATCCTCGAGCAGCTCCTCCCCCACGCCCAGCTGGGTCAATGCCCCGCCGGTACCTATTACCCATTTCACCCGGGTGAGATCTTTGCCCTCGGCCACAGTCTGCCGACCGGATGGACCGTACAGATGGCGGGTCTGGCCTGCATGACGGGCAAATGCTGCAGTCACTGCCTCACTGGTCAACCTGATAACGAGTTGTTTGTCTTCTCGGGTCTGAGGAAGGGGAGGCATCTGGTCCAGAACTTGTCGTACATTGAATCCAAGTTCTTCTGAGATTTCTTCCTCACCCAGCCTGAGGAGAAGGTTCTCTGCATTCTTATAAACCCCCAGATCACCCTCCACGGTCCGTTTTGCCACCGGCTCAGGAGCAATTAACATCCGTGACACCTCTTCTGAACCCTCGGTAACTGAATGAACGTCGGTGGTAGCACCTCCCACATCCAGCGTTACCAGATCACCAATGTACTCATAGAGAAGATCAGAGGCCTCCATTACTGCTCCTGGTGTGGGCGAAATCTCGCCGGACACCATGTCGCGCACCCGTGACATTCCCGGGGCTCTGATAATATGTTCTTCAAATACTTCCTGAATAGCTGTACGGGTGGGCTTTATGTTCAGCTGGTCGATGCGTGGGTATACATTGTCCACCACGCGGACCCGGTCCGGCCCAAAAATATCCCGGATCTCATCACGACATGCCACATTGCCGGCAAAAATGACCGGAGCGTCAACCTCCAAATCATCCAGCTTTTCAGCGTTGGAAATGGCGGTATCCCGTTCCCCATAATCAACCCCGCCGGCCAGTAAAATTATATTTGGATCAATTTCTGCAATATTTTCTAAGTCAGATTCTGTCAGGTCACCTGCCGTTACCTGGCGCACGACTGCACCAGCTCCCAGAGCAGCTTCATTTGCCGCCTTGACAGTCATATCGTACACCAGACCATGGACGGTCATCCGCAGACCGCCAGCTGCTGATGAACAGGCCAGCATGTCGTCGTACTGCACCTGGTCAGCTTCTAGGTGGCGGGCAAGATCTTTCACTGCTCCCTGTAATCCTTCGAGGACATCACCTTCTTCAACTGTGGTATGGTGCCATCCCTGCCCCAGGTAACGGGGATTTTCAGTGTGTATATCAGTGAAGCCATTTACAACTGTGGTGGTACTGCCAATTTCAGCCACTAATATATCGAGGTGCACAGATTATCGCCTCCTGTCATTGTACACGAAGCGGGCAGGGACAACCCTGCCCGCTCCTCCCTATCTACTTTTGACCAGTTCAATCTGAACGACGGAATTTGACCAGGAAGCTGGCCACGTCGTGACCGGTAGTGCCGCGTCCAAAGCCGGCATCAAGACCGCACTCTTTAGCCAGCTCGTCGGTTATCTGCGTACCTCCGCCGACCAGGGTCACATCATCACGAACACCTTTTTCGCGGCAGAGCTGATCCAATCTCTGCATATTGATCCGGTGGACATCGGAGTGAGTTATGATGGTGCTGATCAGGATTGCCTCAGCATCTATCTCAATGGCCGCATCAACCACTTTTTCTATGGGAACTGAGGTGCCGAGATATTCACACTCTACTCCATATCTCTCCAGGCCGCCGTGCTTGATATCGATTATCTCTCGCATACCGACTGAGTGTTCATCCTCGCCGACAGTGGCAGCTACCACCTTCATTGGAAACTCTTCTATATCAGAGCGAATATCTTCTTCTGCAAGAAGCTCTTCAGTTTCCGGAATTACCAGCTCATCAGGATCGACAGCAAACGGCACTTCGCCTTTGACTTCCAGATAAGTTGCTTCTGCCGGATGCATGACATTCTGATGAATGACCTCGGGATTTTCCAGACCAAGACGGTCAGCAAACTCCAATGCTGCATAATGAGCAGTGTGTTCATCCGCAGGCAGCATCATATTCAGAGTGACAACTCCATCACCATGCCACTCAACTTCCGGTTTTATGGAACCGGACTCCACCATCTCAGACTTGTCTTCCATTCTCCGGTGGACATTGTCCTCCGGATCAAGTTCGTCAATATATACAATCTTGTCAGGATCACAGAGAGTGCAGCCGTCAAAGGGCTTACAGGGCTGATCCACAAGGTCCTCAGAAAGATTGTTGTACCCGAAGTGTTCGCACACCGGCGCCATATAATCATCATCACGGGGAATAACTTCACCAGCAGCCACTCCACCCTGCGGATCACGGGCTATCCCATCACCGTTTCTTTCAGGATAGTAACCAGAATCGACAAAATATCCACGGGCCACTGCTTCGAAATATCCGCCGACTTCCTCGATCTCTTCGAGGAATAAAACTGCCCGCTCGATGATTTCCCGCTTTTTCTCATGCAGCGGACCGTCTTCTTTCAGCTGCACCATATCCTTGATACCGTCCAACCCCAGTAGGGCCTGCTTGGCAGTATCCACCGCTGCAACATTCATGTAATGCCACGGTACATTTCGACCCTCGTCAGGGGTAATGGTGCTCTGCAGATCTGCACTGGTGAGTCTGGACAGCACAAGGTTCAACACGTGAGTGACAGTAGCTTCTCTCGTATCTGATTCAATATATCTGGTGTTCATCTGGGCCCGCATCATGCAGTCCTCGAAAAGCTCACGCACAGCAACTGCATAGGGCAGATCAACACGCATGGCAGGGGCAGGCGGTGCCGTAGGAGGTACTGTTGACAGAGCTATTCTCTCCTTGGGCATACCGACCTTTTCTGAATAACGCGTATTGATCCCGTGCTGCACCAGAAGTTCGGGCATAACCTTCCATGCTTCCCTGGCGGTAGCATTGGCATTGTGGGCTCCGTCAATCTGCAGCATCTCCGACCAGTTCATGATCTGCTTGGCCACAGCCGCATCCACAAACGAGCGCACCATATTCACATTCCGGTACAGGACATTGTACTGCGGATCCTGGTGAGCCCCGGCCATACCCTCCTCGGCAAACAGCACTGCTATCTCGGAACCTGCCACACCACTTACGTATGAGTGAAAGTTAAGCGGACGTCCCACTTCATCCTCAACCATGTCCAGCGCCTTGCGGGTAGCTCTTATCTGTTTTCTGGTGATTGGAATTCCGCCAACACCCTCAGGCGTTCCTTCAATGAGTCCATCGAAGTGACTCTGACCGGCGGTGCGGATAACCATCATGTGGTCAGCCCCATGCCAGGCGGCCATACGCATTCGACGGATGTCATCTTCAAACCGACCTGAAGCTATCTCGGTGGTTATTACACAGTCCGGCTGCGGATCAATTCCGTCAAAACTTCGCTCAGCTGCGGGCAACGGAACGTTATTTTTCAAGGGTAAAGAAATCTGGCTGTAGTTGAAGTCTCCGATCTGCGCATCTTCACCCTCCGCCTGCTCACGCCAAGTCCATCCCCGCCTGCGTGGACGGTAGTTTTCAAGGTCCTTCAGTATCTCATTAATGTCCAATTTTTCATCTGGTTCCATCACGAACCACCTCCTGACGCAAAGAGTTCATCCAGACCGTCCAGGTATTTGCCATCAATCATGGCCAGACCGGCCTCCCGTACATCAAGGTCATTTTCCTGTGCGACTTTTAACAGTACGTGTCCGGCTCCCTTAGCCAAAAGACCCGCATCCTCTATCTTATCAACCAGATCTTTTGCTTCCACGCTGGAAAAACCCATTCGCAAAAGCACTGATCGTTCGATAGATGGGGAGGTATGGGTGCGGGCCAGGTCAATCAGCGGTTCGACGATATCATCGGTCAGCTGCCAGAATTTTTCCTTCAATTCCTCATCCGACAGGTCCTTGAGATGCTTACGCCTCTTTTGGAAATCATCCGGACGTTTCTCTACTCTGGGATGCTCATTTTGAGCCATTTTTTCACCCCTCAAAATTGACTGTTACGTCTAATTCATTCAAAACCTCTAGAACAAAATCTCTGCTCTGGCTGGTTTCTGCGCACAGGAAGGAAACTTCACGTCTTCCCAATTCTTCAAGACCGCTGACCTCGACTGCGTTTCTGATCAGAGAACGCCTCATGCGGTCAAGAGAAAACTCTCTTGCCCTGATCTGCTCAGGCCTTTCCGGAATGACGACTGACTCGCCGGGATCGTTTTCTTCAGGAGCTCCCCTGCGGACCTCAACCCCATTTTCGCGGGCAAAAGTCAGCTGGGCGGTGGGATGTTTTCCTGCTCCGGTATATTCAGTTTCCTGAACTACCAGCACCTGATGCTCATCCAGCTCCTGCGCCAGCGATACTGCAGCTGCCAGTGAAGTATTACCGGCAGGACCTCTTTCGAGACCTTCTAAAGCTGCCAGCGCTTCGGTCATGTAAAACACCTCACCCTGCTCGACCAGCACGTACCTGTCCAGATAGCGCAGAGCACGGGCGGCGTTGCGTGGTACATCTGCCCGGTCAGGCCACGTGGCGAAAGGTACACCAAAGCCTGTGTGTCCAGTGGTGAATGATTTGCGGTTGAAGTCCTCATCGCTGGCCATGTGCAGACCGCTGAGATCGACGCTGGCTCCAACAACTTCAGTTCCAGAGCATCCTGCCTTGCGCAGACCTCGCGCTGTACCGGTCACGTTACCTCCACCGGCGTGAGTGACGACCACCATATCGGGAGCGCGCCCGCATTCTTGGCGGACCTGCTCCGCCAGTTCATAACCGAGAGTCTCGATACCTGCAATACCATAGGGTGTGTAAAGAGACGCGTTGAAGTATCCGGTATCTTCCAGCAGTTTCAGGTTCAAATAGAATAGTTCTGGACCCACCGTAAGCTGTACAACTTCAGCCCCGTAGGCTTCACATTTGCGGCCCTTTTCCATGATTTCTGGCTGTCCAACCATGCGGCTGTCAAAAAGCTCCTGCACGATGATGCAGTTCAAACCCCGCATGCAGGCCTGCGATGCCACTGCGGCCCCGTAATTCCCGCTGGTAGCTGCAATGACTCCTTCGTAACCTTTCTTTTCTGCCTCATAAACGCTGAGGGCAGCACGGCGCGCCTTAAAACTACCGGACGGATTGGCTGCCTCGTCCTTGATGAAAATGCGGGCACCTTTTCCTTCAGGAGACATAGTTCTGATCAGGCGGGTGAGATTGCGCAGCTCGATGAGCGGGGTATCTCCAACCCCCGTTTCTCGCTGAATTCGCTGAACCTCCTTCAGCGAATAACCAGTCTCCTGCATCATCTTCTCGTAATCAAAGGCCATCTCCCCTTCAGCAAAGCGGGAGTAATCTAAACCCAGGGCTTCAGCCAAAATCTCATCTCGTCTCTGCATGACTGCTTCGTAAGATGCATCTCGAGTCTGCTGCGTCAACTCTGCTCCCTCCCTTCGGAATCCTGCTTGAGCATTTCCTTGACTTCCTGCCCCACAGCCAGCAGTTCGGGAACAGGACGCCCGAAATCATGATCATAGGCCGGATCAATATCTACCAATTTGCCTTCCACCAGGCGACCGATGGCGGTTTTCACCTGCACCTTTGCACCTATTTCACATTCACTCTGAGCCAAACCTTTCACCCGCATGACCAGCGGCTTCTCGGCAGTATCCTCTGGAACTGCGGGAGCACGTTCGCCGGCGGGTAAGACAATCTTCTCTATCTGCACCCAGTCACCAACTTCTGCCCTGGTTGACATGCTCAGCCTCCTTCCATCATTTCACGAAAGTTACTCACAAGATACTCTTGAAATTCTTGACGGTTTCGCGGACATCTCCGGTCAGAGCTCTCGGAATCTGCAGGTCATTCATGGTCTTCAAACCGGGAGCAGCTGCGACAACCTGAGCAATCATATTTACAGCAAGAGCAATAGTACCGATGCCTCCCGGAATCTCGGGCTGAATGGCCATGGAAATTTCAGGAGTGCCGTCGATATCTATATAATCTCCGGTTTCAACCCCCGCTGCTCCGGGGTCCACCTGCTGAGGATGCTCCAGGGTAATCACCTCGCGCCCGTCCACCAATCCGTGGGCGGTATGATGGCACCCGGCAACTTTTCCGTCCGGCACCGTCATGTTCTCCCCTGTTCTATCCTCTTGTGCGATGATGGGTTTTCTGGTCTGTTTCACCTCGTCCAGCTCCCAGCCTAAAGCCTCAGCTATCAGGTACATTGACTCCAAAAATCCCACGTGACCCACAATGTCTCCGCTTTCAAGTCCCTCTTCAAATTCTTTTACAGTAGTGCCCACACCCTGAGTTTCCATGACCGTGGGTCCGAAGGGGGAAAGGTCGTTAACCCGTTCTGCGCGGATACTGGTGATAGCAGTGCAGACACCAGTGAGAGCAATAATCAGGGCATCAAGAACAAAGCCGGGGTTGATTCCCGTCCCCAGGATGGTAACACCCTGCCTCACTGCATGTTTATGCATATTCTGAGTCGCTTCGGGCGAGGAAGCCTGCGGATAGGCCATCTCTTCAGCAATGCTTATCACATTACAGCCGTTTTCTACTGCCAGAAGCACCTGATCCTCAACCTCTGATACAAATGATGCGGTAGCGATCAAGCAGATATCCGCTTCAGTTTCACTGAATACCTCGCCGGGGTCGCTTTTCACCTTGACCCCCAGCTCCTGCTGCAATCCTAGACCGTCACCAAGATCCTCTCCCAACATGGCATCGCGGTCAATTGCTCCGACAATTCTTACACCTTCTCTTTCAGCCAAAACACGGGCCATACCTGAGCCCATTGCCCCCAAACCCCACAGAACGACGGAAATATCCTTCACGACTCCACATCCTTTCATTGGCAGCTCCTCAAATGCTGCAGCTGGCAACCTTACTCTGGTTGTATTCTTTCGTTAGGATTGACAAGTGTCCCTGCTTGATTCATATCACTGATCACAGCCCCAACATTTCCTTCTTGAGTGTATCAAACTGTCAATTAAAGAAACAGGGTTTATGCACATTCCGAATAAACTGCCTTCATTTACTAAAAAGGAAGCTCAAGGAACGAAGCAGGGCTGAACTTCCCCCTGTTCCCCAGTTATACTGTCACAAATCCGTGTAACACAGTACAATTAAGAGAGTATTTAAAGTCAGACCATGCAGATTGGAAAGTGAGGTTACCATGCAATCAGATAAATTGGTGCTGGTCGTCGATGACGAGCGGGGATTCACTGAGGGTCTGGTGGCCAATTTAAAAAGTGAAGGATATTCCACCCTCGTGGCACATGACGGAAAAAAGGCTCAGGAGCTTTTCTCTCAACATCAAGTGGATATAATCCTGCTGGATGTTATGCTTCCGGGCATGAATGGTCGCGAAGTCTGTGCAAAGATTCGCGCCACCTCCACTGTGCCGATCATAATGCTCACCGCCCGCGACGACGACATTGACAAGATCCTGGGCCTGGAAGTGGGAGCCGATGACTATCTGACCAAGCCTTTTAATTTTCGCGAGCTGCTTGCCCGCATGCAGGCGGTATGGAGACGGGTGGAAAACACCAGTGAGTCTCCCCGGCAGGATGCTACCGTTTTACCGGTATGTGAAGGGGTTAATCTGAACACCGAAAGACGAGCACTGGTTTTTGCTGAGTCGGAACAAATTCCTCTCACCGTCAAAGAATTTTCCCTTATGGAGCTTTTTTCCCGCAATCCCTCCAGAGTATTCGGCCGCGACGAACTTCTGGATCGGGTCTGGGGATACGATTATTACGGCAGCACCCGCACGGTTGATGTACACATCCGGAGGCTGCGCAAAAAACTGGAACAGCTTCCTCAGGTCAGCGATGGAAGTGAAATAATAAACACCAGCTGGGGAGCAGGCTATTTCATGAAAAAACCCGGAACAGGTGGTTGACGGTGACTCATAATCGTTCTGTTTCATTGAAGGTTAAAATGGCCGCCATATATTTGATTCTGTTGGTTTCGGCAGTGAGCATTCTGGGAGTCCTTATCCACCGGTGGACCAGCGAAGATCTCATCTCAGAACGAGAAGTGAGGCTGCTGACTGAAGGACGTATAGCCGCTGACGCAGCATATGCTCATCTGGGAGATACCCAGCAGATGTCTTCAGTGTTGGAAGATCTGGCAAGACGCTTCGGCAGCCGAATGCTGGTAGTAGATACAGAAGGTATAGTGCAGGCAGATAGTCTACACTTCACCCAGCCTGATGCATCTTTTACCGGCCAATCAATGCCCACAGATGTGGTAGTTGATGCTCAAAAGCAGCAGACCGAACAGACTGCCATCTACCGCCTCAAGCACGATCAGTATGCTCTTTATGCAGCAGTTCCAATGATTCGAGGCGGACAGGTGCATGGTGCACTTCTGGTGTCGGGCTCACTGCAGGATATCACCGAAGTACTGTCACTGTTGACGCATCGGTTCCTGTGGGCAGGAGCGGCTATCTGCGGTATATTTTTGATCGCCACCTGGTTGATAGCCAGAAGCCTCATCTCCCCCCTGGAAAAACTTCGACAGGCTGCAGTCAAATTGGGGACAGGCTCACTGGATGCCCGGGTGGATGTTTCCACTGGTGATGAGGTTGGAGAAGTAGCGGCAACTTTCAATGAGATGGCAGAGAAACTACAGGAACACGACCGACTTCAACGCCGTTTCATCTCTGACGCTTCGCATGAACTGCGTTCTCCAGTAAGCAGTTCACTTCTTCTCGTCGAAGCCCTCGAAACCCAACAGCCAGAATCAGAACCCCTACTTGATAGACTCACTGAACAGCTGCAGAGAATGTCCAGGCTCATCAATCAGCTTCTCGAACTTGCCCGCCTTGATGAAAAGGCCGGTCGCCCCAATGAAACAGAACTTATCGAAGGAGGCTTCCCGGTCGATCTGGAATCGGTGATAAGCAGAGTTACACGCCGGCTTAAACCAATATCCGAGTCGAAAAATATCAATATACATAAAAACGTATCTGGCTGTCCTGCCATAACCGGCAGCGAGGAAAGCCTTGAGCGCATCGCGCAAAATTTGATTGAAAACGCATTGAAATACACTCCCCCCGGCGGGCAGGTCCAGGTGGAGGCCTCCGAATGCGAAAACCAAATCAAATTCGCCGTCTGTGACAGCGGTCCCGGAATTGCACAAAAAGATCAGCATCACATTTTTGATCGATTCTGGCGGGCAGATGAATCTCGGTCGCGCCACGGTGGCGGTTTTGGTCTGGGCCTTTCAATTGTACGTAGACGAGTGCAGGAACTGGGTGGACAGATAACCGTCAGCTCTGAGCCCGGAAAAGGAAGCTGTTTTGAGGTCACCTTCCCGCTGGATAATTGCTGAATGTAACAAATCTTTCATACTTTCAGAAAAGTAGTGTAACCTCTTGAATCTATCATTTAATTGCGCAACAGAGAAGCAGCATCAACCGAAAGGAGCGCAAAAAATGATACGAACACTTTCAAACAAATCAATCTTAATTGTCCTAGCAGTAGTCCTGGTTGCCGGTCTGGCGTGGGGATGTTCGGCACTGACTGAAGCCAGAGAGCCGCAGGACCCGCAGGAGCATGTGAATCCCGATCCTCCTTCCGAGGATGTCGAGGTCACACTTTATTTCGCCGACTGGCAGGCACAGCACGTGACACCCGAGATCCGCTCAGTCACCGTAACAGATGAAGAAGATCTGCCCGAAGCGCTGGTCAAGCAGCTGCTGGTAGGACCTAAAGATCCACATCTTAATAGAACTTTACCCGAGAATGTACAGCTGCTATCAGTGGAAGTAGAAGGAGAAATTGCATACGTCAACTTCTCAGAGGAAATTGAAGAAATCACCGGCTCAGCGGGTCAAACGATGGCACTGCAGTCCCTGCTGTTTTCGCTTGCGGATTTGCCGGAAATTGAGCGGGTACAGCTGCTGGTGGAAGGCAAAAAATCCTTGACCTTCGCAGGACACGCAGTGATAGAAGAGCCACTGCAAAGAGAAGCCATAATCACCTACCCGGTTATACTGGATGAAGAACGCGCCGAATGGCTGCAGGAGCGGGCTGATGAGGGAATAGAAACCTTCCGGACCCAACCTCTTGAAGCAGCTCAGTTTGAGGGGCGCATGGCTGGATTCACAGAAGACGACACTTTCGAACTGCTCGAAGAATCCGGAGGGTATGCAGAGGTTCTGGCCACCCGCGGCGGAGACGAGTACCTCATAGAACTGGAGCAGCCGGTAAGGCAGGACGAAGAGGGTATCTGGATGATAACAGGCGTTTCAGAAAAGTAAGAGCATAGTAACAACCGAAAAAAAGGGAGAGGGCGTCGTGCTCTCTCCCTTTTTATTTTCAACACCAAGATTCTGCCGGCACAATGCTTCGGAGCTTACTCCCTTTCGTATACAACTTCGCCGTCAATTATAACTGTTTCGGCAAAGCTTCTTCCATCGAGTGGATCCCCGGTCCATATAACCAGATCGGCATCTTTGCCTTCAGAAATTGATCCCACACGATCTGCTACTCCAACATGTTCGGCAGCACTGAGGGTTACTGCCCGCAGGGCAGCTTCATCTCCTACCCCGTAGGCCGAAGCCATTCCGGCGATCATATTGAGATACATGGCCCGGACCACCGGATGATCTGTGGTCAGACAGAAATTTGCGCCTGCTTCATGCAAAGCGACGGGAGTCTTGAAGCCCACGTCTTCGAGTTCCACCTTCGATTCCTTCGACAGACATGGTCCCACGGCAGAGTATACATCCCGTTCGGCCAGAAATTCAGCCAATTTGAAGCCCTGCGTGCAGTGTTCGATGGAATACTTGATGCCAAACTCCTCGGCTATGCGCACCGCAGTAACTATATCGTCGGCACGGTGGGCGTGTATGCGCAGCGGTACTTCACCACGAATCACACCACCGAGCGCCTCCAGACGGGCATCATACTTGCCCTTGCGTCCCTCATTTTTGTCCGCATCACTGTCGCAGCACGCCTGTTGTTCATCATTGTGATAATCGCGAGCCTTACGCAGCCACTCCCGCAGCATAGCTGCCGATCCCATGCGGGTCATGGGAGCGTCCTTTTTTCGTCTGCCGTATGCACGTTTGGGGTTTTCGCCCAGAGCTGATTTCATACCTGTCGGCCTCTTCAGAATGACCTCATCAACAACCGGGGTGGGTTTTGCTTTTATCGTGACTGCCTCTCCACCAATAATATTGGCACTGCCGGGCATAACCTGAACTGTGGTTACCCCCCCGCGCAGCAGATCACGGAAACCTCTCTCCTCCGGGTTGATTCCGTCAAGGGCACTGACCTGAGACGTTACCGGGTCAGTGGACTCATTGGTGTCCGAGCCTTCCCATCCCATTCCCTGGTTGCTGACTCCAACGTGCCCGTGTGCTTCCACCAGGCCGGGAGTCACTGGTGCTCCTTCAGCATCCATAACTTCAGATTCTTGGGGAATATCAATATCAGTGCCAAACGCGGCTATCTTTCCGTTTTCTACAAGAATCGTCCCGCCAGTGTAAACCTGTCCATCACCAGTGTATATGTCAGCGTTAACTACAGCTATCATCTAATCTCACTCCCTCTCAAAGACGACTTCGCCGTCAACAAACGTACAATCGGCGAAAGTTCGGGCATCAAGTGGATCTCCAGACCATATCACCAGGTCAGCATCCTTGCCCGGTTCGAGTGAGCCTATCCGGTCATCTACTCCTATGTGTTCAGCCGCCGCAAGGGTGACGCTCTTGAGGGCGTGACGGGCCGGCACATCCCATGCGCATAAAAGCCCCGCTGCCGCGCGCAGGAAACGACCGTGCACTACCGGATGATCGTTGGTAATGCAGAAATGGATCCCTTTTTCGTACATTTGGGCAGCAGTATCAAAGTCATTACCACGCATCTCCACTTTAGCTTCTGCCACCATACAGGGACCTACAGCGCAGTAAACCTCTTTTTCTTCGAGCAGGTCTAAAACCCTGTCACCCTGAGTTACATGTTCCAAAGTGAATTTAATATCAAACTCCTCGGCAATTCTCACGGCAGTAGCAATATCATCTGCGCGGTGGCAGTGAATGCGCAGAGGCATCTCCCTACGGATGACAGGCAATAAAGCCTGCATCTTCATATCAAAATCGGGTTCATCAGAAGGCTCCTCAGCGGTATCCATTTTCTCGGCGTACTCCTTGGCCTTCTGCAGCCACTTTCGCATGACAGAAGCATTACCCATGCGGGTGGACGGACCTTTTTTCCCACCATACACCCTCTTGGGGTTTTCTCCCAGGGCAGCCTTCATACCTGATGGATGCTTGATCACCATATCTTCGATAACAGCCGCTTCACGTGATTTGACAGTAAACTGTTCTCCGCCGATAATATTCGCGCTGCCAGGCATGATCTGTGCAGCCGTAACTCCCGCGGCGCGAAATGCAGCAAAAGCCTTGTCCTCGGGATTTGCTCCATCAATGGCCCTGACCTGCGGAGTCACTGGGTGGGTGGATTCGTTGCCGTCGCTACCCTCCCATCCAATACCTTCCTCACTCACACCAGCATGGCAGTGCGATTCAATTATGCCGGGAGTAACATCGCGGCCGTCAGCATTTATCACTTCTGCTCCCTCGGGAACCTGTACATCGGCACCGACTTGAGCGATCTTTCCCTCTTCGTCAATCAATAAAACTCCATCGGGGATAACCGAATCAGAAACCGGATGCAGTCTGGCATTTACAATTGCTCGCATAAAACCCCCTCTTTCCAGTTGCCCTTGTGGTCAATATTCAGGCCGGGTGTAAACTTCTTCGCCGTTTGTGTAGGTCGAAAGTATGGGTGATTCATAACTGAAAGGCTCACCTTTTAATACCAAAAAGTCAGCATCCTTACCGCAGGCCAGCGAACCAACCCGCTCCGCCACCCCTAAAGATTCGGCCGGGTTCAGGGTAACCGCTCGTAGAGTTGCTTTCAGGGGCAGACCATACTTGTGTGCTACCCCACAATAAGCCATCAGATGCCGGGCATGCAAAAATGGGTGATCGGTCATCAGAGAAACCTCAGCACCCGCCTCATGCAGTATGGCCGGGTTGGCAGGGTTACGGTTGAAGGTCTCCACCTTTCCGCGGCTGGAAAGCCCGGGACCCAGATGCACTCTGGCCTCGCGCTCGCCCAAAAAGTCTGCAATCAGGTGACCGTCAGTGCAGTGTTCTATTGAATAGTCAACATCCAACTCCTCGCATAAACGGACCGCTGTTACTATATCGTCATGGCGGTGAGCATGTATCCGGAAAGGCATCTCCGAACGCAATACCCGGCTTATGTTTTCAAGTCCAAAATCTACTGCAGGCTTTTTTTCGTCTTCCTCTGCCTGGTCCTGTTTCTCCATATATTCAGCGGCTTTGGCAAACTGCTCACGAATCAGGGCTGCCGTTCCCATACGCGTTTTGGGTTTTGAACCTTTGGGGTTTTCACCCAGAGCTCCTTTCAAGCCGCTGGGGAAACGCATCACCATGTCATCAACTACTGTGCCGCTGGTCTTGCATACCACCCCGACACCGCCGATGGCATTACCCGATCCTGGAACGATGTGAGCAGAGGTTATGCCTCCCTGCCGGCAGCTGTAAAAGCTCTGTTGAGCGGGATTTATTGCATCTAAAGAACTGACTTCGGCAGTGATGGGACCCGGTCCCTCGTTGCCATCGTATGCTGCACGCCCTTCTCCATCTCCCCAGATTCCTGCATGGCTGTGCGCATCCACGAAGCCGGGAATTACCACTCTGCCGCTAAGATCGACGACTTCCGCTTCAGCAGGAACTTCCAGATCTTTGCCGATATCAACAATCGTACCGTCCCTTACAAGCATAACTCCTTCCTCAATGGGAGGAGATTCTACTGGATAAAATTTGGCATTTACGTAAGCGCGCACGGTCACACCTCCCTTTCGTGGGCAATTTCTCCGTCAATAATGGTATAATCAGCAAACGTTGTATAATCGAGAGGATCACCGGACCAGATTACCAGGTCGGCATCCTTGCCGCACTCCAAAGACCCGAGGCGATCAGCACAGCCAACGTGTTCTGCTGCACCCAGAGTGACTGCACGAAGTGCCGTATCATAATCCATCCCCCAGGAAACGGCAATGCCGGCAGTGATTGTGATGAACTGCCCAGCAACAACTGGATGATCGGTGATGAAACAGAATGGAACATCAGCCCGAGCCAGCTCAACTGGAGTGCGAAAATCACGCTCGCGATTTTCAACTTTCGAGCCGTACTTCATCGTGGGTCCAACCGCACAGCGGGACTGTTGTTCAGCCAGGAAATCAACAACGTGGTTGGCTTCAGTTACGTGCTCCAGGGTATATTCCAGATCATACTCTTCACAGATTCGAACGGCGGTGACAATATCATCTGCCCGGTGGCAGTGAACCCTAAGGGGCATTTCACCTTTCAATACCGGGATCAGCGCCTCGTGTTTGGCGTTGTATTTGGGCTCAGAATCATCGTCTTCCTCGGCCTTTTTCTTCTTCTGCATATACTCCTGTGCCTGATCAAACGCCTCGCGCATCATGGCAGCGTTTCCCATACGAGTAGCTGGAGCCCGATTCTGGCGTCGTCCATAAGCTCCTTTGGGGTTCTGACCCAGGGCAGCTTTCATACCGGCCTCATCAATCACCAGCATGTCATCAACCACTGTTCCCTTACACTTGATAACCGCAGCAACGCCGCCAATCAGGTTTCCGCTGCCGGGAGTAACTAAGGTACTGGTAATTCCTCCAGCCAGAAATTCCCGAAGGGCATCGTCACGTGGATTAATGGCATCCACAGCCCGCACCTGTGGAGTAATCGGATGAGTAGATTCATTCCCATCTCGACCCTCCCTACCTACTCCCTGCTCATTAATTCCCGCGTGAGAGTGGGCTTCTATTATGCCGGGAGTCACCCGGCGACCAGCTGCGTCGATGCACTGGACTCCTTCTGGGACGTCCACGTCAGTACCAATGTCAACAATTTTACCATCTTCACACAGTAAAGTTCCGCCCTCGATCCGTCCACAGGCGACTGTCCACAAATCCGCATTAATTATTGCCAGCATCTTCTGCTCTCCTTCCGTTTCAGCTTCGGTGCTGCCTCCTCCTTCCAAACAGCGCTTCCACAAACCTTCTACAGATATTAAGGCTTTAATTCTAAAAATCCTACTTCCACATCCATGCCTATACATCCTGCAGTTAAATGAAAACAATTTCGACTTACCAACTTTTATTTAGACTTGAACAATAAAATTGCTCTGCAGTTTGAGTGCCTGCCAGACATACAGTTCACATATTCAACTCAGGCAGGTTTTTGCAAAGGCATGGCAAAGTAATAAGTAAATGAATGCGGCTCAAAAAAGGAGTGATTTCATGAAGGAAGACAATAAAGTTAGAATTCCTCCACCACCGTTGACCCCAGAGTCGGAAGTGAAAGATTTATTGCATGGACATACGGTGGTCGATGCTTTCAGGTGGTTGGAAGATGGCGAATCTGAACAGACTCAGAAATGGACTCAGGCCCATAACAAGCGAACTGAGACCGTATTTGAGCAGATCGGCAAATATCCCGAATACACCGAGCAGCTGCAAAAACTGCTGGACACCGAAAAAATCAGTTCTCCCGAACTGCATGGAAACAGGTTGTTTTACCTCAAGCGGCGTCGGGGCGACGATCAGCCTGTACTGTGCGTCAGCGACCCCCAGGGATGCAACAGTAGAGTTATCGTCAACCCCAACACAGCCGACGAACAGGGACTGGTGGCTATGGACTGGTGGTACCCATGCCCTGATGGCAGTAAACTGGCTTACGGTCTCTCCGAGCACGGCAATGAATGGAGTACACTTTACGTACTCGATGTCGACAGTGGCAACCATCTTGATGAAGAGATTGAACGAACCAGAGGTGCCAGCATTGCATGGCAAAAAGACTCTTCTGCCTTTTACTACACCCGCTACCCCAAACCGGGAGAAGTGCCTCAAGGAGAGGAAAATTATCACCGTCAGGTTTACCATCATGAGCTGGGGGATGATCCGGATGAGGACCCACTGATCTTCGGGGAAGGCCGGGATAAACGGGAAATGTACCGCGTGCAGTTGTCGCCCGATGGCCGTTATTTGCTGCTGCTTGTTAATCACGGATGGAGACGCAGCGACGTTTTCGTCCGCGATGAAAAGCAGGAGGGCGACTTCATCCCAGTTGTACAGGGCAAGGATGCGCTTTTTAACGGTGAGATTGTGGAAAACACCCTGTACTTACTGACTAATTGGGACGCTCCTCACTACCGCGTACTGACAGTGGACCTGTCAGCACCCAAATGGTCTTTTTGCGAGGCAGTCGAGGAAAACGAAAATCTTGTACTGCAACAGCTCGCGGTTGTAGGAGATAAACTGGTCGTGACTGCCCTGCAGAATGCCACCTACCGTCTGCTGATAATAGATCCCGGCACAGGAGATCAAAAACAGGTTCCACTCCCGGCGAAGGGAACCATCAGCGGCCTGCACAGCCAACCGGAAAAGCCAAAATCATACTTCACATTCCAGTCATTCTTACATTCACCCACCATTTATCAGTTAGATGTGACAGAAAACAACCTCAAGCAGATATTACGCAGCGATCAGCCAGTTGATCCGGAGGATTTCACTGTCAGGCAGGTGTTTTTCAGTTCAAAAGACGGAACTCGTGTTCCCATGTTTTTGGTCCACAAATCCGATCTGGACCTCGAAACCGCTCAGCCTACAGTATTGACCGGCTACGGTGGTTTCAATATCAGTCGAACCCCCTCATTTTCCCCTGCTCAGATTCCCTGGCTCACCGAGGGCGGCATCTACGCACTGGCTAACCTCCGTGGAGGAAGCGAATATGGTGAGAAGTGGCATCGATCGGGTATGCTGCAGAACAAGCAGAATGTATTTGATGATTTCACATCTGCTGCCGAGTACTTGATCGAGGAAGGATACACTGAACCTGCCAAATTGGGAATCACCGGACGCAGCAACGGGGGCCTTCTGGTTGGAGCAGCCCTGACTCAGAGACCAGACCTTTTTGGAGCAGTGGCCTGCGGCGTACCACTTCTGGATATGCTGCGTTACCACAAATTCCTGATAGCTGCTCTGTGGACCCATGAGTATGGATCGCCTGATGATCCTGAAGCTTTTGAGTGGCTTTATGATTACTCTCCCTATCATAATGTGAAAAAGGGAGTGGAATATCCGGCAGTCTTTTTGTTTACAGCAGAATCGGATACCCGGGTACATCCAATGCATGCACGTAAGATGGCAGCCTTATTGCAAAAATGCAAGAGTTCATCAGATCCAGTGCTGCTGCGGGTGGAAACCAAGGCAGGACACGGAGCAGGAAAACCCATGAGCAAGGTTGTGGAAGATCAGGCCCAGATGTGGGCATTCTTCGACTGGCAGCTGCATAACAGAATAGATTAAAAGCCTTGTGATTACTGTCATCAGCAAATCTCCCGGATGAATGTG
>CAZRFK010000003.1:14898-69155 GCA_964599275.1 uncultured Clostridia bacterium | reverse complement strand
GAGGTAGAATAGATTCAAAAGTCTGGACAATTTGTCGATAGGAGCAGGGTGGTCGTCTACACGCAGATCAATGTAGCGATCTGTTGTTCCCCCGTAGCTACCTCCTTCACGAACAACCAACAGGCCTGCTGACTGCTGCCCGCGTCTGTCTCCTCCAGCCTGTTGTCCGGCATGCAGTGCAGATACCAGGCGGTCGGCAAGTGGGCCGCTGGATGATTCGAAATCTTCTGCCATGGCTTTTACCACTTGGGGTCCGGCCAGAATATTCCCCTGACAACTGTAGCCATCACCAGTGTGGTGACCTGCCCAGTCAAGACAATCTTCTCCGGTGAAGGCGGCAGCCTGTCCCTGCGAATCAACTACAGCCAGCTGTCGGTCTGAAGCCCCCTCGTCTGATTCGGTCAGCAAGTTGACTACCTCTGAGGCTGACTCTCCGTCCGATAAAAGGTTGAGTCCGTCGGGTCCATACTTCATATTTGCCCGTGCCTGTGTGGCCACAGCACCTGCATTGGCTTCTGCCCATGATACAACTGCTGCAGCCGCCAGGAATTTGGATTGAACTGCTATTCCCCATTCTTCAGCTTCGGAATCGTGCGCAACAATTGAAAAGGTGCTGGGTTGAGGTTTTCTGCGCATGTTCGGATAACCTCCTTGTTGATACAATAACTTACATAGGTGAAATTCTATTCGAAGGGGCCGTATTCCTGTATAATAAAAAATAGTGACATTGTTGGTCTTGATGTCAGGTGCTGTAAATATGACAATCATAGTGATGGATAGGGTATGGGCTTTATCAGGCTCACTGTTTTGACAAATCGGGGACTGAGAGGAGGTGCAGTTGTGAAGTTTACAGTGCGGGAGATAGTGCCCATAAAAGCGGATTGGGAAGAACGGGTGCTTACTTTTGATGAAGGTAGAAGCTACTATACATGGGAAGAAAAAGATGATGAACGAGTTAAGGGCTGGACAGAGCATGGTATTGTTCAGGGTAAAGATAGACGTTCTGCGCAGATAGCCCTGCTTTCCGGGCAGGCGGTCCCGGGTTTTCTCAAAAGAAAGGGGAAGGAAAAAGTTCAGGGAGATGAAGACATGATGACCATGATGAAAGCATTCATGGGCAATAATGTGAATACGGGAATGGATATCGGTACCCAGCTATCAGGACAAGAACAGGACCATATGCCAAATTTTGATGAAATGGGAAAAACACCCGGAGTGGGAAACAGGAATATGTTTGACCGGGATGACGCAAAATTCCGCGATGATATCCAGAAGCTGTTTGTAGATTTGATAGAAGCTGTAGATAGATTCAAAAAGCGCATAGCCGAATGGCGCACAAATAATTCCGGTAAAAATGATTAACATGGGAGTTTTTTGGCATAGTGCAGTGATGATGAGGCTGTTAATTTGACCAGCAACAAGATCACATCCCGCGCTCACATATACAGTTAATCTAGCAGCTGTCATCGGCTGGGAGAGGACCTTCAAATCGATATCAAGTGTCAAATCTCCCCTATTAATAAACCCTGTAATAACAGCCAAACCCGGCAGGATTGTCCGGCTTTCACGTTGAAAAGTAATTAATGTGTGGTGTCATCTCTTTATATATTATTATGTGTTTCATCTGTCTAACAACGACAAAGGAGGTTATGCAGCTTTGAATAAAACAGCACTGATAGGTATACCCAGATATCTCAGCTATTTTAGCTTTGGTAGCATGTGGGAAACTTTTTTTGAAGAGCTGGGATGCGAGGTTAAGATTTCCTCCCCATCCAATAGAGAGATTCTCGATCAGGGGGTAAGAGAAACTGTAAATGATGCGTGTATACCCATCAAGTTATTCCACGGGCATGTAATGGATCTTAGGGATGAAGTGGACTTGCTGTTCGTTCCCCGCCTGGGAGGTTCCACTACCCGATATACAGTGTGTCCCAAGTTCTTGGGTTTGCCAGATATGGTACGTAATTCAGTTTCAAGTCTTCCCAGGATTTTGTCACCACGATTGGGAGTTTCGAAGCAGGGGATAGGTGCCTGGAGGGAACTTGCTAGCATTGGAGCAGAGCTGGCTGGAAGTCGGTGGACAGCTTTCAAGGCACTTCATTCTGCCAGACAAAGATTGACAGATGCTGTGAAACACATTCAGCAAGATGGTCTCGAAGCTTTTGATTTTTCGAGTCCGCAGCGGACTGATCTTACTGTAGGTGTGGTTGGATATCCTTACGTGGTGTATGACCATCTGTCCAACGGAGGACTGGTGTCACAGCTTCTGCAGATGGGCATAGAGGTTCTCACACCGGAGATGGTTGATGAACAGGCAATGCGCCGGCAGTCCGAACATCTATCTGAGGACGTGTTCTGGTACTACAGCAACCGTACTTTATGGTCTGGACTGCACTTTATGAAATCCGATGAAGTGGACGGTATCATGCATGTGACTGCTTTCGGCTGTGGACCTGATGCTATGGTAGGTAAAATCCTGGAGATGGAGGCCAAATCACACGATATGCCATTCCTGTCGCTGATGGTGGATGAACACACAGGTGGGGTGGGACTTATGACCAGAGCGGAAGCTTTCATAGACATGCTTCGACGTCGCTTAAGAGGTGGTTCAGCATCGTAAAAATCAGTTTTGCGCACATGGGTACATCCGCAGTTGCCGCTGAGGCCCTGACGAGTTCTTTGGGTTATGAGGTGATCATGCCTGAGCGTCCCACGCAAGAAACTCTCACACTGGGTACTAAACACAGCCCTGAGTTTGCCTGTATTCCCTTTAAACTGGTGTTGGGGACTTATCTGGAAGTCCTGGAACGGGGAGCTGAAGTTCTGGTCAGTGGTGGAGGCATGGGACCATGCCGTGCTGGTTATTATGGAGAACTTCACGTCCGTATTCTCCGCGAATTGGGATATGATCCCGAAATGATATTTTTCTGGCCTCCACATAAGACACCGATGGATACTTTGCGCAAGGTCAATCGCCTGCGACGCGGTACCTCCTGGTGGCAGACTATTAAAGCGGTCAGGCTTATGTGGGAGAAAATGAAGGTGCTTGATGACCTGGAGCTTTTGTCGCACGAGCTGAGGCCGAGAGAGAAAAATCGCGGACGGGTGAGTAAAGCGCTGGAGTCAGCAGTAAATATGGTGCAGGAGGCTGAAAGTGTAGAGGAAACCAGGCAGGCCGCTGAACAGGGCAAACAGCTGTTGAATTCAGTACCGTTGAGGGATATTGATGTCGATGATCTGCTGAAGGTAGGAATCATCGGTGAAATATATGTTCAACTGGAACCTGCAGCGAATTTTTATTTGGAGGAAAAATTGGGTGAATTGGGTGTCCTGGCCAGGCGAAGCATTTTTATCACAGATTTCACAAAAGATGATGTTCTTCAGATGGGAGATGAATCAATCGAGGAACTGGCTGAACCCTATCTTGCCGAAATGGTAGGTGGTCACGGTCTTGAAAGTGTTGGTGAGACCATTCACTATGCCCGTAAGGGTTACGATGGAGTAGTTCAGCTGGCGCCCTTTTCCTGTATTCCTGAAATTGTTGCCAAAAGCATAATGCCGAAGTTGAGTCGAGATAAGGGAATACCTGTGTTCACTTTATTTATTGATGAACAGACCGGGGCAACAGGTGTTGAAACCCGGCTGGAGGCTTTTGTGGATATGATGCGATCCCGCCGGCGTCGCACAGCGCAGGGAGTATCAATCAAGTCATGACCTCCCGTGGATAACTCTCAAACCAGATCATACCTTTTCAATGCTAAGAGATTCCACATCGAACAGGTATTTTGCTGCTTTAATGCTATTGCTTGTGTTAGATGGAACACGGCAGGTACATTGTTCGTCAGAGTGAATAGAGGATTCTGTTTATATAGCAAATAGCATAGTAAGGTAAGGAGGATATAGATGCTGCCAAAATACAACCATGTAGTTGCAGTGGTCGGCTTGCTGGCAATTATTCTCATGGCATCTGGAGGTTGTGCGGTATCTGAACCACAGGATGATGAACAAATCAGTGAGCCTCCTTCTGAAGCAGTAAATACTGTGGAAACCTTCTGGGCGGCCTTTGCTGAGGGTAACCATGAGAGCATGGAAGCATTGTTAAAATCAGAAGATGACTGGGATATTGATTTGAACTTACATTCCCTGAGCTCAAAGCATAATATAAGCCATGATTCAGATTTGTTTGGTGAATTCAGAAATATTCAGTGTTCAGTTTACAGCTTTGAGAAATTGGAAGATGGCATTTTGATCACCGCAGCTGTCGAACATCCTCATGTAAAGGAGCAGCAGGTCTCCGAGATTGAAGATATGATGGCCGATGAGGTGTTCTCACAGAACCAGCCTGAAGAGAAGATCAATTTAACTGAAATATTCAACAAGGTCTGTCAGCAATTCAGTTTTGAAAGTGAAGAAAGCAGGCTCAAGATGACGCTGGTTGAAGACAACGATCAGTGGCTTATAACCGAAATGGATTCTCCCAGAAAAATGTTTGATTCGTTTGATGAGCTTTTCCAAAGATCAGTTTGTGAACCAGCCGAATCCACAGTTGTAAAGCTGGGCCAAGATAATTTATTAAATGAAAACAGCCCAACTCAGTTGACTTTTCGTGGAAAAGATGTGCAAACGGACTGGAGATTACTGCCTGATTGTCTTGTAGAGGAAGCCCAAATATCGTTTGATAACGACCAGCAGCTGTCAGCAGTGGAGATTGTGGATTCGTTAGCTGGACACCCTTTCGACTGGCAATCGCTTGCTCAGTGGTTGGATTTTGGAGCGCTCGATTTTTTGCATCGTGGTCGCTTCGTGTTCCATGACGAGATGCAGGTTGGACTAGCATTGAGTAGGCCCTATGCAGTTGCAACTATTGATAGTGTAATAGGGTATATGGATTTAACCAGTGAAGAGACAAACTTTTTTGAGATGATTCCCGGACCTGTAGATGACTTGAAGTGGTCGCCTGATGGTGAGCACATTGCTGTCTCCTGGACCCAGGCCGGTAAGGGGGGTACTGATGTAAGTGTTTATAGCATCAGCGGGGAAGAGGCGATGAGTTTTACTGAATTGAAAGGCATTGAGCATCATATCAATCCAATACAGCAAATTCGGTGGGTTGATGAGGGGAACTTGCAGATTGATGTGCGGAAAGACTCTTCGGAAGAAGTCTCCTGGCTGCTTGATGTATCACAGCAGAGATTGAAGGATAAGTAGCATCAAAAGATAGCTCGCTATAAAATGAACTGCCCCCTGTCTGTTTGCTGTTACACAGGGGGCAGACATATTTTTAAATGTGATTGATTTCTATATAATAAGCAGAAAAGCAACCAGCAAAAATCCGGCTAACATCCACACCAGATAGGTATTCAATACTCCAGTGTGGGCGTTATTGAGTATAGAACTAGCTTTCATTACTCCAGAGATAGTCAGCTCATGATACAGTCTGTCTACAATTCCAATTTCAAAGTTTTTAAAGAGGCTTTTGGCAAACTCTTGTGGCCATCCCTGGAAGAAGAAAAACGCCCAAACATATGCAGCAATGAAGACTGCCGCTTCAGTCAGAATTACTGGCACAGAAGGAAGGTAAGCAGGACCGATGTAAGTGTTAGGGATGAAAAACATGAGCACACCAATTGCTCCTATGACTGCCATTGGAATGGTGGATTGTGTCCACCCCTCAACGACTGACTCCTTGAGCCCCCTGACTTCACCGAACAATATTCGTTTGAGTGTTATGAAGGTATATGCAGCGGTTATGCATGCTGCAATTACTATCATAGCTGCTGTAATTAAAAATCCAACTGTACCTGTACCTTCGAGCAGGGGCATCTTTGTAGCACCGCTGAAAATGAGGGTCTTGGTCCAGAACCCTATGGTGAACGGAGAGCCTACCAAGATCATAAACCCCAGTGCCGTCAGTCCAGAGGAAACAGGAATCTTGGATAAAAACCCACCCATATCGGAGATATACTTCAGGCCATCGTGTCGGGAGATTAAAAGGCCTGCACTCATAAACAAGATGGATAAGCTCAGTGAGTGCTTGACAAACAACAAAACTCCACCAACCATACCTTCGGTGGTCAGGGTCGCCAGACCAAACACAACCCAACCCATCTGTGAAACACTGATGTAAGCAAGCAGGCGTTTGAACTCATCTTGTGCCAGTGCCATCAAACCGCCGTAAATCATCGTGATGTACGATATAACCAATAGGAACAGGGACATGTCCTGAAATTGAACCGGGAACATTTCCATGACAATTCTGATCATGGCCCATCCTGAAATTCCAATTAAATTAGGGGACAGCAGGGCAGAGACTGGAGTCGGTGCTTCAGCGTGAGCATAGGGCAGCCACATGTGGACCCCGAAAATTGCTTTCTTGATCATCAGACCAAAAAAGATGGCGAAAGGAACCAAAACGTGAATTCCGGCCCCTGCGCCTAAATTGATCTCAAGCGTTTCGAAGTTTATGATATCAAAGGTTCCCAAACTGGCTCCCACTGCCAGACTTCCTACCAGGTAAAACACCCCAGCCAACGTGGACCAAATTAAATACATCATTGCAGTCCTGGTGCGTTCCCCATATCCGTAAAGCAGAATCAGAAAGAAGCTGGAAACGACTGTTATTTTCAAGAAAACATAAAACTGTATCAAATTTGTGGATAAAACCGTTCCGACCATGCTCACTGAAAAAATAATGTACAGCATATAGAATATTCCCAGTGAGGGTACCACCTGGCCCTCAGATTCCATTTTCTCGATTCTGTTTACCATGTATGACTGCGAATAAAGTGCAACAGCTGGTGTTACTATCCCAACTCCCAGTAAATATAGACCACTGAGCCAGTCCAGATACATGGAGAAGTTACCAACGATTTCTTTAGAGAAGAAAACGGGATCGAGTATGCCGTCACCGAGCCCGTGGTTAAGTATCAGAAACAAACCTGCCGCGGGTGGGAGAGCCAATAGTATAAAACTGGTGAAAGCAAGAACTCTATCACTCGTTTTTCGCTCCAGGAGTGGAAAGAGTAATGCACCTATTATGGGGACTGTAACGGCCATAAACATAATGGGAAACTCGAGTTGAGTCATGATCGTACCTCCACAGTGTTTTTGGAAGTTAAATTCTTGTATTAAGGTATAGGCAGTTCAGATAAAACAGCTTCTATGTATATCAATTTATCCTGCAAAATGTGTTGAGCAGGTTCAACCAGGTCAAATCCCAGACGCGGGATTACCCCCAGAAGGACGCACATTCCAGCTAACAAGACCATTGGAGCAAGAAGGGACCATGGCTCTGAAGAAATATTTTTGGTCCTTTCCGATTCTTCACCGAGGAAAACAGAGATAAAGGCGCGAAGTATGTAGCCTGTGGTGAATGCAGCTGCCAGAGCAGCGATAATGCTCAGGACGATCTGTCCAGATTGCATTCCACTGTAAATTATACTGGCTTTGCTCACGAATCCGTTTAAGGGTGGTATTCCTATTAGAGCCAACGCACCTATGCTGAAAAGTCCTGTAGTGAAAGGCATCTTTGCGGCAAGACCGCCGAGTTTTTTCATGTCCGATGTTCCTGTTTTGTATATAATCACACCTACAGCCAGAAACAGGAGAGACTTAAATAGGGCTTTGTTGAGCATGTGAAACAAGCCACCGGTAATTCCCAGTGAAGTGCCCATTCCCAGTCCAACAAGAATATATCCCATTTGTGAAATTCCCGAGTAGGCGAGTAGTCTTTTAAGGTCAGTTTGATATAGGGCCAACAAAGCACCAATGACCATGGAGACCACGCCAAAGCCACTGAGCAAAGGCCCCACCATATCGAGAGTGAAGATGAGATAAGATACTCTGACCAGTCCGCCCACGCCAACAATAGCAGTTCCACTTGCCATCAGTGTGGTTACTGGAAGAGGAGCAGATTGATAGGCGTCAGGAAGCCAGGCATGAAAGGGAATCATCCCCACTTTCATCCCGAACCCAACCAGCAAAAAGCCCAGAGCAAGGTTAGATATAAGTGTCGGACCTCCAGAATTAATTACAGCCAATTTGCTGGCAATATCGGCTATGGTCAGCGTTCCTGTAGTTGCATACATCAGCACAATTGACAGGAGTATAAAACTGGTCCCCAGAGTACCCAGGATCAGATACTTTATAGAACCTTCCAGAGACATTTTGGTGCCGGTGAAAGCGATTAGAGCATAAGAAGCAATAGACATTATTTCGAAGAACACGTAGAGATTAAATATATCACCTGTGAAGGCAACTCCAAGCATTCCTGCGAGTACGAACAGCACCAGAGTATAAAAATTACTTAACTGTGGTTTTCCTTTCATAAACTTCAAGGAATACATCACAACTAACATACTGGCGCCAGAAGCAGCAAATGCTACCAGCAAACCAAGACCATCAATGACCAGAGGAATACCCAGGGGTGGCAGCCATCCGCCAAGGGGATAAACATGTATGGTCCCCCAGGTTGATAATGCTATATCAACCACAACGAGGCTGGTGGCCAGTGTGACCACCAAAACCAGAAAATCTTGAATTCTGGGGCGGTGTATTCGGTTTGCGAGAAGGCCTATTCCCGGTGTGATAAACCCACCGGCCAGCGGTATCAAAACCGCTACAATAGGAGGGATTCCAAATGGAATTGACACTGTTTACCTTCCTTTCCGCTCGTCGGCCCATGGTTCAGTGCTTTATGAATAATCTTAAAAAATCTACCCATGTAAATCAGTTATATCAAAAGGATTGAGCGTGTTATGGTGCTTATATAGCTTTATTGCTAGAGATAATGCCAGTGCAAGTATGCCCATATTGATAACTATAGAAGTGAGTACTAAGGCTTGTGGTACAGGGTCTACTGCTGCTGAAGCGAATTCGGACAAGTCATTAACCCTGTCAGGGCTGAGTATGGGTGCAATCCCGTCAGCTCGATATCCCAAGGATACCAGCAATAGATGGATTCCATCAGTCATTACTGACAGGCCAATGATCATCTTAATTAGATTTCTTCTGGACAGCAGACAGTACAAACCCAGAGCAATCATGAGACCCACAAAAACGTAGTTTAAATTCAATGTTCCTCACCCCCGAGCGGGCTCAACAGAGCATAAAGAATCAACAGCAGTCCAGTTGCTACCTTCAAACCAACCGCCAGATTCAGCACTATCATGTTACCGGCTCCGAAGAGCTGACTTACATCTCCACCAGTCAATATATTCTCAAAGAAGAAGGATCCCCCGAAAAGTCCAATAATGCCTACTCCCATTATGACAATAGCTCCAATCTCCTCACCGATCTCACACCCGATATATCCGACAATGTTTTTTGCAAATTGTATACCAAAAGTCAGAACGAGGACCAGTATAGATGCTGCAATGACAACTCCCCCGGGAAACCCACCGCCTGGTGTCATATGCCCATAAATCATCAGGTAAACACCAAAAAGACACGAAAAGGGGAAAACAACCCGGCCAGCTGTGCGAGCGACAATGGTCATTCCGTCGAAGCTCAGCCTGTTTTCGAATATTGAAAAACCAGCCTGAGCTACCATTACAACACCAATAACGGATGCAAAGAGCACAGTTGCTTCTCCAAGTGTATCGTAGGCCCGGTAACCCCAGAGCACTCCAGTAACGGCATTTAAAGCCCCTGTTCCCGAAGGAGGCATTCTCGAGCTGTCTTCAAGGACGAGCTGGCCTATACTCTGGACCTGACCATCTTCCATGACCGGCAGTTCGCCCGGTCCCACGGGGAATTGCTCTGGCTGTTCGGTGAGGGTGCGTACCGGGAAGGAACCGTAATCAGGAGCCCCCACGTAAAGAGCGTAAGTAAGTAGTAGTCCCACGGCAGCAACCAATGCCAGGGCAATGGCTTTCCTCATCATTCAGTCCTCCTTGTTTGATAAATGGCATTAACTAACAGCACTGTGCTGATACCTGCTCCCACCGCCGCCTGGGTGATCGCCAGATCTGGGGCGTGGAGTATATAGAAAACAACCGATAATCCCACGCTACCACCAGCAAGCAGTATTACCGAGTACAGCAGATCCTCTATCTCTACAGCTATCACGTACAAGATTAGCACCAGTAACAAGAGACCATTCAAAACATAAGATTCAATCATTTCCCTGTTGTCCTCTCCTGATTGTTTGCTTTTCCTGTAATTTGTCAATACAGCTGTCTTGATGGAGACTAACTCCTGTTAAATGGGCTGCACGGGCTATAACATGGGATCCAACCGGTGAAGTTATAAAGATAAAACCGGCGATAATCACAGCCTTGATAAAAAATCCCCCTCCACCGTACAACCCTGCAGCCAAAACCGATGTCACGACTCCACCAACAACCACAACTGTGCTGGCATGTAGTCGGTTATAAACATCGGGAAGGCGGATCAACCCTATGGAACCGACTATAATACAGAAACAGCTAACGAAAAACAGCAGGTATAGTATTGCTGTGATCATGATTGCGAACCTCTTTCTTCTAGGTACTTCGAAATAACCAGAGTTCCGACAAAAGCCAGTAAAGCATAAACCAGCGCCACGTCCAGGTAGATAGATGCTTGATAATAAACCCCCACAACAACGAGGCCAGCCACCATAAGTGAAGTCATGGTGTCAATTGCCACCGCACGGTCAGGGATAGAGGGTCCCAGAACAGCTCTTACCATGCAAAAGATGACGCCAAATGAAATTGTGACCAGCACTATTTCTAGTATCATTCAAATATCCTCCTCAGGTATCTTTCAAATCCGTCGGAAATATCTTCTCGCACCGCCTGAGGATCTGTTGTGTCTACTTCAATCCAGTGCACATAAAGCGCTGATTCTTTTTCGTCAGTTTCTACCGTAAGGGTACCGGGAGTCATGGTGATAGAATTGGCCAAAGCTGTGATGCCGAAGTCAGAACGCAGGTCAGTTTCAATTCTGACAATACCGGGCTTGACCGGCATCTGGGGGTGGAGAATGAGACGTATGACCTGAAAATGTGATCTCAACTCGCATATAAAATAAAAGGGAACATAAGAGATTGCGGAGAGCAATCGTTGAAAATTAAACTTTTTATCCTGTTCGGTAAACAGGATTTTGCATGAAAACAAAGCCACTCCAGCTGCAACAATAGCACCCACAATAAGTTCCTGTGGATTGAAAGATTGAGTGAGCATGAGCCAGGTAATTAATAACAGAATATATGTTATTACAAACTTCTCCGCTTTAATCATTCTCCTCCCCCTCATTTCCGATTATTAAGATTGTCACTTTGTTAATAATCGCACAATTAGGACACATACACAAAAAAACCAAACCCCAACAACATGTGGGTTAGATATGACACTGCATCATATTAAGATTTTATAGGTTAATCGTTACTTTCCCAATCACTAATTTATGTCACATTTTCAGTGGGACACAATCATTTTAATGATTAAAAATATTTTGTGAAGCATTTACTAAACCATATCAAAGCTTGTCTTGATGCACAAGAACATACCCTCCTGAGAATAGGTAACAGGTAAAATCAACATCGGTGATCTGTCAGTTTGCTGGAGGGCTCAGCAATACACCTTCATTTGGCAGTTGAATTCGTGATGATCTTAATTTTGTTGCAAATTTGCTTTAGGTAAGCACGTCACCGATTATGGCTGGGTCAACATATTATGGTTAAAGAAAAGTTTTAGTGCCTGTAACATAAAAATTTCTGCCTCGTATTATGTACTGGTTTTGGATTGCTCTGCTTCTGGATAACATCCCAGGGAGGTGAAAGAACAATGCTGCTCGGAGGTAGAAGAGACAACATCGGCCAGCTACTGTTGTTTCTGTTGCTGACGACTTTGGTAGATGGGTTTGATGACAGTGACGACCTTTCACCACTACTTCTTTTGCTGATACTGATTTCGATGGACTCACGCCGCTATTGAGTAATTATGTTACTGTCAGCAGGGGAGGAGCCGTCCTTTCCTGCTGGATTCCCAGCAAGGTGTAATGCAAGATGTGCTTCATTCTGGCCAAGCCCCAGGATTTCATGCCAAAATGAATGGACTAATCTGTGATGCTTGCATCAAGTGCAGTACAGATTGTCACCGATAAAACATCAGAGGCTCAGAATAAGACAGATGCTGTTAGCTCTGGCAGGAGAAATAGAGCCATATTGTTGGTTTGTCATTTGATATTTTGCCTTAGCAAACCATAGGCATGGCACTGGATGAAATAGCTGAGACTATGTTGACAAGATCACCTTTGCAAAGTAAAATGACGGCAACAATTGGATAAATAACGGTGAGGTGCCCTCGGAAACGAGGGAGAATAGGGAAGCCGGTGCAAATCCGGCGCGGTCCCGCCACTGTAACCGGTTAGCGTTTCCGATTAAATCCACTGTCTGTTGTGCGCAGACGGGAAGGAAAGAGGAAATGTGTATATCCGGGAGCCAGGAGACCTGCCTTGCTGTGCCAGCCACGCCCTTCGGTTGAAAGGGTGTTGGACAGATTTGTTTTCAAGGGACCAGTGTCCCTCGATGCACTGTCATACACCCCGGCCGATCGGCTGGGGTTTTTATATTTGCTGCAGGTGAGGAGGAAAATGTTTGAAAAACCTCAGCACTGATACGTCTGAGTGCAAACAGCGGGTTATACAGGTGAACAATTTGAGCTTTGGATATTCTGGTGCCGAACAGCAGGTCCTTTCTGGTCTTGACCTGGAGATTAATGACGGTGAGTTTTCTGCCGTTGTGGGCCCGAACGGAGCTGGTAAATCTACTTTGCTTCGTTTGATCAGCGGGTATTTACAGGCGGAGAAGGGACAGGTCTTGTTTTATGGAGAGCCGGTTGACCAAATGCCCCAAAAAAAACGCGCTCAGAAAGCGGCTTTCGTTCGACAGTCCCGTGATGATCGTTTTGATTTTACGGTACACGAGCTGGTGACCATGGGGAGGATTCCTCATCTGCCCAGAGGCGGGCGTCCAACATCAGCTGACCGGGAGAAAGTTGAAAGCGCCATCCAGATGTGTAATCTGGAACATCTCGCAGAACGTTCCATCACACTTTTAAGCGGCGGCGAACGGCAAAGAGCTGCGCTGGCCAAGGCACTGGCGCAGGAACCTGAAATCTTGCTTCTCGATGAACCCACCGCTCATCTTGACATCCATTACCAGGTGGAAATTCTGGATTTGCTGACCGAATTGAATACAGCAAAAGGTACCACAGTTTTGATGGTGCTGCACGATCTCAATTTGGCCGCCCAGTACTGCAGCCGTCTGCACCTGCTGGGGTCTGGATCAATACGCGCTTCTGGTCCAGCTGACGAGGTGTTGACTGTCGAGAATATTTCTTCTGTTTACGGCACGGACAAGCTTACGATAATTGAACATCCAGAGACACAAAAACCCATGCTGCTGCCGGGTTAAAGATCACGAGGAGGCGATGAGAGTGTTTAGTTTGTTGAAAGAATCTCGACTCAGTAAAACTTTCGGGTTGGTTCTGGTTCTGACGATGGTCCTGGCTTTTGCGGCCTGTGGTCAACCGGAAGAATCTGAGGAGCAGCCGCAGCCGGATGAGCCAGAGAGTGAGATCATTACTGTCACCGATGACAGGGGTGCAGAGATCGAGCTGGAAGCTCCCCCCGCAACTATCGTGACCATTGGTCCAAGCAATACCGAGATATTGTACGGCATCGGAGCTGGAAATTTAGTAATAGGAGCGGACAGCTTTTCTGACTGGCCTGAGCGGGTACGCGATGATGCAGAGGATGTGGGTACGCTGCGGGAGCCGAATATTGAGAAAATCACCGAACTGCAGCCAGATCTGGTTATTGCAAGCACCATTGGGATAGAAGTAATCGAAAAACTTGAGGATCTGGGGCTGACTGTCGCCGGATTTGAGGCATCCAGTTTGGACCATATGTACGAGGTCGTTGGAAAATTGGGTGTGCTCACCGACTCTGAGGAAGGTGCGCAGCGCCTGACTGCGGCAATGCAGGAGTCAATGGAATGCATTCAGGATGAGATTGGTGAGGTCGAAGAACGTCCGGGAGTCTTTTTCGAAGTAGGTTACGAGCCCATATTTACTGCCGGGGCAGGAACCTTCCCTGATGAACTGATGGAGATGGCCGAAGCTGAAAATGTCTTCTCGGATCTGGATGATGCCTGGGCAGAAGTCAATCCGGAAGCTGTGATTGAAAGGGATCCGGATGTCATAATTGCCACCATGGAGCAGACGAAGAATCTCATTGAAGAGGGACAACGCCCCGGTTGGGAGAATATAACAGCAGTTCGTGATGACAGGATTGAAAAGCTGAATCCCGATCTTCTGCACCGACCCGGACCGCGACTGGTTTTCGGAATGGGTGAACTTGCCGCAGTGATCTGGGGAGAACGCGTTGATGAACTGACCTGTTTACAGGACTACGAAGATGAGCTTACTGAGTGGATCAATGAGTGATATGTAGCGTTGAATTGTTCTGAAGGGATGACCCCATGTCGCAAAAGAGCCCCAAAGAGCGCGTCACTTCCGGGATTGTGGGATATAGAGCCTTCCTTATTATCTCAGTTCTGCTGCTTCTGGCCGCATCAGTGGTGAATATACTGGCTGGAGCGGTGGCCATTTCCCCCCGGGAAATGCTGCAGCTGATAATACCGGGAGGGATTTTGGAGGATGGAAGGCGGACAATTTTACTGCAGGTGCGATTTCCCCGCAGCATTCTCGCCGGTCTGGTTGGCTCCAGTCTGGCAATAGCCGGAGCAGCGTTTCAGGGGCTCTTTCGCAACCCGTTGGCCGGACCATATGTCCTGGGGGTATCAAGTGGTGCTTCTTTCGGAGCTGTGCTGGCCATGGTATTGGGACTGCATGCAGGTGCTCTGGGTTTCGGTACAGTTCCGGTTATGGCATTCGCCGGAGCCTTGTTAAGCATGTTTTTTGTTTACAACCTGGCCAGACGCAACGGCGGAATTGATGTCACAACCATGCTTTTGGGGGGCATAGCAATAAGTGCAATCTTTTCTGCCCTGATCAATTTGTGCCTCACCTTCGCCAATGAACGGGTGATAGGCAGTGCGGTGTTCTGGATGATGGGGGGATTGTCCGGGGCGAACTGGCGCAGAATATATTTTGTTTCTTTTTCTTTTGCGGTGGGGATGGGAACCATGTGGGTTTTAACCAACGCGCTGAATGCATTTTTGCTTGGTGAGGAAGACGCCTATAATCTTGGAATAAATATTGATACCCTGAAAAAAATCGTTCTGGTGGGAGCTTCGCTGCTGACCGCAGCAGCAGTGGCGGCATCGGGGGCGATTGGTTTTGTGGGTCTTATCACACCGCACATCGTACGCATTTTTGTTGGACCCAATCACCGCAGATTAATTCCCGGAGTTGCCCTCGTTGGAGCCAGCTTTTTGATGCTGGCTGATGCCGCTGCCCGTACCCTGCTGGCGCCAGCCGAATTACAGGTGGGAATTATTACTGCATTACTGGGCGGCCCCTTTTTCCTTTACATACTCAAAAAACACCGGAAAACTGAATAATTTGCTGAATGCAAAAAGAAAGGAGCACTGCACAATGTTGACACTTATTATCGGAGGCGCCCGCAGCGGTAAGAGCAGTCTGGCTCAGCGTCTGGCCCGAGTATCCGGAAATGACGTCACCTATATCGCCACAGCCGAGGCAGGCGATGAAGAAATGAGCCGACGCATTCAAAAGCACCGCTGCAGTCGTCCCCAGGATTGGGTCACCATAGAAGAACCCCGCAATCTGAGCCGAGCATTCTGTCGGGCCGATTCTCAGGTTGTGCTGCTGGACTGTCTTTCCATGTGGGTTTCAAATCGTTTGCTGAAGATGCAGAACAGGTGTGACTCTCTGGATGAGGAGAACTTCTTGAACCAGCTGTGGTGCGAGTGCCAGGAGAGTTTAAAATATTTAACCCAGCGGAGCCAGACGGCAGTGGTGGTGACCAACGAGGTGGGCTGTTCTCTTGTCCCCCCAAATCGTCTGGGCCGCACCTACCGCGATCTCCTTGGTTCCCTGAACCAGAAGGTGGCGGGCAGGGCCGAACGGGTGGTGCTGATGACTGCGGGAATTGCAACCGTGATAAAGGGCTCACCCCTTCCTCAGTTGGAGGTGGAATAGATGACTCATGCATTAATGGTGCAGGGAACCTGCTCGGATGCCGGAAAATCTGTACTGACCACCGGTTTATGCCGATTGTTTTCACGGATGGGATACCGAACGGCTCCCTTCAAATCCCAGAACATGTCCCAAAACACAGAAATTATCCCCGGCGAGGGGGAAATTGCGAAATCACAGGTGCTGCAGGCTCAGGCTGCTGGAGTAAAACCGGCGGTGGACATGAATCCCATAATATTGAAACCTTCAACTGATAAGAGTGCTGAGGTGATAGTTAGGGGACAGCGGCTTGCCAACACCTCCGGCTCTGCATACCGTAAAAATTTTTATTCACGTGCCCTGAGAGCCATAAAGAAAAGCTACAAGCGTCTCTGCAGCGAGTATGAAGTCATAATCATTGAAGGTGCCGGCAGTCCAGTTGAGATGAATCTGAAGGATCGGGAACTTGTGAACATGAAAATCGCCGAGATGACCGGAGCCCCGGTTATCATCGCAGCTGATATAGACCGCGGCGGGGTACTGGCATCCATAATAGGCACCTGGGAACTTCTGACCTGCAGCGAACGAGACCGGGTAGCAGGTTTTGTGGTCAACAAGTTTCGTGGCGATCCTGCCCTGTTTGAAGATGGAGTGACCTTCATAGAAAATCGAATCGATAGTCAGGTGCTGGGAGTGTTGCCCTATCTGAACATATCACTCGAGCCGGAAGATTCTCTGTCTCTGAAAGACAGCCGGGTATCGGGTGACAAAATGAGGATTGGCGTTGTAAAACTTCCGGATGCAGAACAACCGGGGGACATTTATTCTCTGGCCGGACAAAGGGGGGTGTCGGTCGAATCTGTCCTTTCCGTCAGACAGGCACTGGAGGAACCCTTCAACGGTCTGATCATTCCTCACAGCGGTGCACCGCTGTCAGATCTGCAGTATTTAAAGGAAGCCGGCTGGGAACATCTTTTTAAAGCCCTCGGTGAGGGAGGGGTTCCCCTAACAGCCCTGGGCAGCTCTGCCGGATTTTTAGGAGAAACCTTCCGCTGGGATGAATTGGAGGTAAAGGGCCTCAATGTGCTATCATGCAGTGTCGATGGTGCCCCCTTACAGAACAGTGAGGTTGAAAAAGGAACCGTCTCCCTTGATGATGACCAGCCTTTTTTCGGTGATCTGTCAGGACAGATGCTCCATGTTTACCGTCGCTGTGAGATGAGTTTTTCAGGCGGAAACGGGGGGAATTTTGAAATGGATGGGCGGTCCTTTGGAGTCCTGGGCAGACAGAGCCCCGTGATGGCTGTCCCGCTGAATGGTCTGTTCAATCAGGATGATTTTCGTGGGGCCTATCTGCAGTGCATGAACTACGACGTTACAGATGACGGTCGGGAAGACGATTTTGACCTGCTGGCAGATACCATCAATCGCAAGCTGGATATGGAGACAATTTTTGGTGTGATGGGGCTTGAGACGGCATGAACAGCCTGTCTGGGGCGCTGGTGATTCTTTGCGCCGGGTTGCTAGATTGGTTTTTCGGTGAGCCCCCCGGGCACCTACACCCAGTTCGAGCTATCGGAGGTTTAATAGGGTGGTTCGAAGAGCGCATGCGCCCGAGATGGTCTGAGCGTGCAGCAGGTGCAGTATTGGTTGTGGCTGTACTTGTGGTTGCAGGCAGCGCAGCCTGGGTGGTTTATGGAGTGGCCCGACTTTTACCAGATGTCTTGCAGGTCGCTGTGACTGCTGGCCTGGCCAGCACATTTTTAGCGCAGAGGTCGCTTTTTAATGCTGCCCTCAGGGTCAAGGACACCCTGGTAGAGGGGGAGTTGACCAAAGCCCGTGATGCAGTGGGACACATTGTGGGTCGGGACACCGAAGAAATGACCGCAGAAGATGTGATTCGGGCGGCGGTGGAGTCGACAGCGGAAAACACCGTTGATGGAGTAACTGCTCCTCTTTTTTATCTGGCGGTGGGAGGGCTGCCGGCCATGATTTTATATAAAGCAATAAACACCATGGATTCCATGCTGGGTTATACAAATGACAAGTACCGGTTTTTCGGGTGGGCGGCAGCCAAACTTGATGATGCAGCTAACTGGCTGCCAGCTCGGATTGCAGCTTTTCTGTGGCCGCTGGCCGCCTGGTTAGTGAACCTTGACCCTGGAGGTGCCCTGCGCATAATGCTGCGTGATGGAAGAAAACATCCCAGCCCCAACGCAGGTATTGCAGAATCTGCTGCAGCAGGAGCTCTCGGCATTCAGCTGGGAGGGCCCAGTTATCAGGGCGGTAAGCTTCGCTGTCGCAGCAGATTGGGAGATTCCGAGCAGAAGCCCATGGCGGAGCACATTGCCGGTGCAGTATTTCTCTCGCAGATGACCTGTATACTGTCGACATTGCTTTTCAGCTTATTTACTTATTTTTTGGGATGAGGGTGAAAGGACATGAATGATCTGCAGCAGATGCTGCAAGTGCAGGTGCCGGATCTGGATACAGAAGCGATGAAAAAGGCACAGAACCGATGGAACAGCCGCACCAAACCACCAGACAGCCTTGGTGTCCTGGAGGAAACTGCAGTCAAGATTGCCGGAATTACCGGATGCTGTCCGCCTGAGCTCAACCGCCCCGCTGCGGTCATTGCAGCCGCAGACCACGGAGTGGTTTCCGAGGGCGTAAGTGCATTCCCACAGGAAGTGACCAGGCAGATGGTCTTAAATTTCGCTTCCGGCGGGGCGGCGGCGAATGTGCTCAGCAAAAAGCAGGGAGCGCAGATGAACATAGTGGATGTTGGAGTATTGGAATCAATTGAACATGAGACGGTTATGGACCGCAGAGCTGGACCAGGAACCGAAAACATGGCCAGAGGTCCGGCCATGACTGAAAAACAGCTGAAAAAGTGCCTGAGTGCAGGAGCTGAAATGGCCCGTAATCTGCATGCCGAAGGTATTGATGTGGTTGCCCTGGGTGAGATGGGAATTGGCAACACAACGGCAGCTTCTGCTATCACTGCGACAGTTACCGGAGGTTCTGTGAAGGAGGTAACCGGTCCGGGAACCGGCCTTGAGGGGCGGGACCTGCAAAAAAAAGAAGAGGTTGTCCGCCAGGTTCTGAAAATCAACCAACCGGATCCTGATGATGCGGTGGATATCCTTTTGAAGGTCGGTGGCTTTGAGATCGCGTTTCTGACTGGATTTATGATCACCGCTCCCCGCCTGAGGCTTCCGGTCGTGCTGGATGGTTTTATCTGCTGCAGTGCCGCATTATGTGCACAGGTTGCAGCGGACGAAAAGGATATCACCGATTACTATTTGGCCGGTCATCTGAGCGGAGAACCCGGACACAGCACTGTCTTGCAGGCTCTGGATCTTAGACCGCTTTTGAAACTGGACATGTGCCTTGGTGAAGGTTCTGGTGCCATATTGGCCCTGGGGGTCATTCAAAATTCCCTGGCCCTGTTGAGGGATATGGCCAGCTTTTCCGAAGCCGCCGTTTCAGATAAGTCAAGGGGGGGACAGTGAGTGACTGTAATCAAGGACATCCGCATAGCTCTGACCTTTCTGACTGTACTGCCGGTAGGGACTCCCTCTGGCGAGGATTTTGTCGACCGGCTGAGTCGTGCGGGTCTGTATTTTCCTGTGGTGGGATTCGTCATAGGGTTGATCGTCGCAGCCATGTACAGGGTCTTTGCTTTCTTGCCATCAGCCGTTGTGGCCTGGATGTTGGTATTGTTGTCCCTGTTCATGTCGGGAGGGCTTCATCTGGACGGACTGGCTGATACCGGAGACGGACTGCTGGCGGTCGCTGATACACAGAAAAGATTGGAGATTATGAGTGACAGCCGGGTGGGAACTTTCGGACTGGCTGCGGTGGTTATGATCCTTGCCGGGCTGCAGCTGGGTTATAGGGAGGTTATGCATCTCGATAACCCCGCCACCTGGGTCCTTTTGGCCCCAGCGGTGAGCCGCTGGGGAATGCTTCCCCCGATGCTGTATTTTGGGTCCGTAAGGAGGGAGAAAGCCGGTCTGGCAGATAGTGTAACAGAAGGTTTTTCTAAATATCATCTCCTCGGTGCGCTGGTAATTACAGTCTTACCCGTCTGGTGGCTGACCCGATGGCCGGGAGTTTTGTTCTGGGGGGTGACTTCAGCCGTTGCGATGGCCGCTGGGGCATGGATGAACAGCAAACTGGGCGGTCTAACCGGCGACACGCTGGGGGCTTTGCAGATGATTTCGGAATTATCCTTTATATTTTGTGCCGCTTTTGCTCCTTTGGTGGTGGGTTTCGTATGACTCAAAAGCACCAACACGGGGGCAATGTATGGAGGATAGCCCGGGAAATGGGAAAGTCACCCGGGGACCTGCTGGATTTCAGCGCCAATATAAATCCATTGGGGCCCCCGCGATCAGTTGGAAAACGGCTGCAGGATTGCACAGAAACAATCAACTGTTATCCGGATCCTGAGTATCTCAGGCTGCGGGAAGATATTGCCCGACTGCATGATGTGCCGCTTGAATGTATCAGCGCCGGTAATGGAGCCAGTGAGATTCTCTACCTGCTGGCTCAGGTGCTGTCTCCGGAAAAAATTCTGGTTCTGGCGCCGACGTTTTCGGAGTACGAAAAGGCGGTCAAAGCTCACAACCCAGAATCTACAGTGCAGAGATTGCATCTGAGTAAAGAGGCAGAGTTCCGACTCACTGATAGCCTGATAGAAAAAGTGAAGGACGCTGTTGGCAGGGAGAAAATTGACTGCATTTTTCTATGTCGGCCCAACAGTCCCACTGGAACGAAAATAATGCTGGACGTTGTAGAGGAGCTTGCACAGGTTGTAAGTGGGACGGGAACCCATATGGTAATCGACGAAAGCTTTCTACCTTTTACCCAGGATTGGCCGGAAAACAGTGCAGTGAAGCTGACCAGGAGGTTTCCCAACATTGTCGTTGTGACCTCGCTGACCAAGATTTTTTCCATACCCGGCCTGCGCATTGGATACTTGGTGGGACAGACGAAGCTTTTGAGGCAGATGGAAGAAAAACAACCGCCCTGGGCTGTTAACATGATGGCTGCTTGTGCTGCCAGGACGGGACTTGCAGACAGCGGATTTGTAATGGATACGCAGCAATGGCTGCCTGAGGTCAGAAAATCGCTGTCGCAAAGCCTTGATTCTCTGTGTGGAATTCGCACATTTCCGTCTGAAGCGAATTTTTTGTTGTTGGAACTTTCCGATCCGTGTTCACCTGAATCTGCTGGCAAACGCCTCCAGTCTCGCCTGTTGCAGCAGGGAATAATGGTCAGAAACTGCTGCACCTATCCCGGTTTGGATGAGAATTTCATACGGGTTGCTGTGAGGAAGAAAGAAGACAACTGCGAACTGGTACGGGCGATAAGCAAAATAGGATTGTAGGAAGGTGAGTGACCATGAAAGTATATCTGGTCAGGCATGGGGAGGCAGCGGGCAATCAGGAAGGTAGATACATTGGTAGTTCCGACCCACCTCTCACCGAACGGGGCCGGATGCAGGCTGAGTGTCTGGCTGAGTGGTTTTTCACGTATTGCGATCCGACTCCGGCGGTCGTTTATTCGACAGGTTTCTGCCGTTCCGACGAGACAGCCGACCGCATAGCAGGACGGCTGGGGATGAAAGTCAAGGTGGATTTGAGGTTACGGGAATTAGATTTTGGTGAATGGGAAGGGCTCTGCTATGAGCAGGCTGCAAATATTAGCCCAGAGCAGTTGATCAGATGGTATGAAGATCCCCTCCAGACGTCACCTCCGGGGGGAGAAACACTGAAAGAGTTGATTGACCGGGTGAGAAGCTGTTACCAACACATAACCCCAACGCATCTGGACTCTACAGTTGTTATTGTCAGCCATGGTGGTCCTATCCGTACCCTGCTGACGCTTTCATCAGGAATTGATAATTTTGTCGAGAGATTTTTCGACTGGAACTGTGCCACAGGATCCATTTCTATGATTCATAAGGTTAACCTGCGAGGCCAACGAAAAGACAACATAGTCTTTTCTGGTTTTTTGCCAGGACAGGCCAAGACGTAAAAATGCAGTCCGGCCGTAAAAACCTGCCCCGGTCCAGACTGCATTGGCGGTAATTGCTTATCGTTGATTGACTATGCTCAGTATCTGTTGTCTTTCCTTGTCATTTAAATGCCAGTCCGCCGCTTCTATATTAGCCTCCAGCTGCTCGATAGAGGTTACTCCGGCAATGACAGAAGATACCTGCGTATGAGATGCGAGCCAGGCGATGGCCAGCTGTGCGGGAGTGTACCCATAATCATCTGCGTATTTTTGCAGTTGATCCATCATTTTGAAATGCTTATCAGTGAAAAACTGCTGGACGTATTCGCTGGTTTCTCCGCGCGAACCGGACGGTGGTTCTTCGCCCTTTTCGTACTTCCCAGTCAGAAATCCTCCGGCCAGGGGAAAATAGGGTATAACACCTATGCCCAGGTGCTCGCAGCAGGGTATAAGCTGTTCTTCTGGTTTGCGGTGCAGCAGATTGTAGTGAGGCTGCACTGAGGCGATTTCAGTCAGATTATTCTGCTGCGCAGTGCTGTATCCGAAGCACAGCTGCCAGGCTGCCCAGTTTGATACCCCGATGTAGCGTACCTTTCCCTGCTTGACCAGCTGATCCAGCGCCCGCAGTGTTTCCTGCACAGGGGTGCTTTGATCCCAGCGGTGAATCTGATACAGGTCAATATAGTCAGTGCGCAGGCGCCGCAGGCTCTCGTCGACGCTGTCGAGGATGTGTTTTCTTGATGCTCCAGTTTCATTCGGCCGGTCGCCCATTTTCATGCCAACTTTGGTAGCTAAAACCATTTCATGTCTGCGACCTCTCAACGCTTTACCTATGAATGCCTCGGAGGCCCCGTCCTGATAAATATTGGCTGTGTCTATGAAATTTATTCCTGCATCTAAAGCCGTACTGATGATTTCATTGGTATCCTGTTGATCGACTTTTCCTCCAAATTGATTGGTTCCCAGGCCTACAACAGAAACCTTCAGCCCGGTATTGCCTAGCTGTGTATATCTCACGCAGATCACCTCACGTTTGGAGTGTTTGTGGAGCTGCAAGATTGGCGCTGAGTTTTGGACTAAGGCGAATAATCTTCTGAAACATACATTATACCGCTGAATTCAGCCTGTCTGACCGAGCCTCCCAACCTTATCGTCCAGACATGCTCACCTGGTGGCAGGGATTCACTCTCGTAGATGAAGCGGAGCTGGTGGAGGTATTCAACATTACCAGTCCTGATCCTCCGGAAAGCGAAAAAGCGCTCGGGTGCATTTATTTTCCTGCTGTTGATGTAAAACTCGATCTCAAGGTCCTCTTTCAATTCTCTCAGTGCGTCCTGGGATTGACTTTCCCAACCCAATCCCCAGATCACAGATGATCCCCGGTTCACAATTATTTCCGGTATGCGCATATCCCAGACCCATATGCAGTTTTTCTGGGTATCAAATTTTTCTGGCACAGGCATTTTGTATACAGCTTCCCTACCGGTGGGCAATGTAATATACAAAATGATCAACACCAGGACGAAAGAAACCAGGTGCCTTATCAAGCGCCTTTGCATGACTCTCCCTCTCAATTGTCAGATCTCTATATCATGTATTGACTTGTTCCTTATTGTTTAACGATAATCCTTCCTAAATCATTTTACCCGCTGATAAATATCGCAATCACGCAGGATACATCGTATTAATTTGGTAAGTGATAAAAGACGCAAACCAGCGAACTGCAATTTGTTGGAACTTGTCACAGGAGATGTCTGGTTCTGTCTTAACCCAGTGGTGAATGGGTGGTTACAAGTTTTTATATAATGTTACTGTATGAATATTAATTGTATAATAGGGTTGGTCTGGGGTTGTTTGCATCCGTTACAAATCAATTGAATATGTCATATATAACGTGAGAATCAGGGAGGTACTTCAATTTAACCATTGAACATTGTCAGATAAAGTAGGTTCCGTTATGGTTCGGAGGGCAGAGGTCGTGTTCGAAAACGGTATAGGGGAAGTTATAAGAAAACAACGTAGGCAGAATAATCTATCGCAGGCTGAGCTCAGTGAAGGAATATGCAGCCGGTCTCATCTGAGCCAGATAGAGAACGGAAAAAGGGTTCCCGGTCCCATTGTTATGGCCAGGCTGACCGAGCGACTGGATTTGCCGCTGCTGAATTTTGTGGATGAATACATGCAGAAAGCGGCAGTCAGCACAGGAGACTATATCCGTCTGGCCCGAGAATTGACAATGAGGGAGCATTTTCAACTAGCAAAAGAAATACTGGACATTCCCAAACGATTTCTTCAGCAGCAGAAAAAAGATCCTGATTCTAACTATAAATTCAAAAGGGATTACAAGGATGCCCTGGCTTACTGGTATAACCGACAGGGCGAATACAACAATGCACTCCATCATTATCATGACTATCTGCGGCTGTGTCAGAGGCGGCCGTCCAACAGGTATCACCTGGCCCGGGCACATTTTGTTGTGGGCAACAATACTATATACGTTGACGGATACACAGCTTCAAAAGAACCTCTGCTTTTGGCCTTCGGCCATATCATAAGCCTGGCCCCTGATAGCTCAAGGATTGATTTTCAACGGGTGATTTCCCTGCATGAAAAGGTGATGAGATCTCTTTTGCATGTATTGGTCCGATTGAAAGAACACCAGGTAGCCAGAGATATATATGAAATGGCCAGAATGCGCTGGGATGAATTGGGCATACTGGAAAACCCCAATGAGAACATCCTGCTGGACGCTGGACTGAGCTTTTTGGGAGCAGGCGATATTGAAAATGCCCGCCAACTGTTTGAAACCATTGCCTTCAGGACTTCCGAGTCTCCTCTAAATCGTCTCTGTTTGGCCAATCTGGGGCTAATTTACAGGGTGAAGGGGCAGATATATCGTGCTCTTGGTTTTTTGGAGGAGGCCTGGGAACTTTATCAGGAGGATGGGGGCTGGGATGGACGGGCTGTAGTTAATGAGATTACCCTGTGTCATATTGATCTGGGTAATCATAAAAAGGCCGAGGAATGGATTGAACTGGCAGAAGGCATTGAACATGAATATCCCTTCGAACCAAACCCTGACACTGTCGGTCAAACCCTGGTTGCAAAAGCAAACCTGCTGCGGCAGAAGGAAGAAGATGATGCCTTTGGTTGTCTGCAGCAGGCGGAAAACCTGAATCTGTCGGAAGAAGGTCGATGGGGATTATCGTTTGAAAAACTGCACTACCTTATCCAACAGGGACATTCCACAGGGGACATTACGGATGAGTTGGACAGGCTGAAAAACAGCCTTCCGGGGATATTTACCTTGTAGAGGAGGTATATTTATGATGTTGAATTTCAAAAAAGCCATGGTGTACGCTGCGATTTTTGCTCTGGTTTTCTCGCTGGTCCTGGCCATACCCACAGCCGATCAGACTGCATATGAAGATGAGGGTGAAACCCTCTTTGGAGAATATGAAAACGATCTCGAGCAAACGCTTCTTGCCGATGTATCACCGGATGGGAGCGGTTCAGGTTCCTGTCCGCCAGATGATGATACCAGCGGGGGTTCAGACTAGGTAAGACGAAAAATTGGCTGTCTCAGGGCTGCCTGGTGATATTGACCCGGCAGCCCTTTCAGGATTAGTTATCAGAAATTTATCCGCGCCATGCGATTATCTGTATTAGTGTTTGAGTTTAACCTTTCTTCCGAAGTCCGCGGTAAACTCTCCAAATTATTGCTAACAATACTGTCAGGAGAAGGAGCGCGGGAAGTGCCGTGGCGGCAGCAAGGAGTGCCCAGCTTGCCGCATTAAGTACCAGATTCACTCCCCGGATAAAAGAGCCGGTGAGTCGGGGTGCAAAATTATTGAATCCAGTGGTTCGTACAGTTTTCCCCACCAGTGACTCCGGACGTAGATTTATCAGTAGGGTGGAATAGTTTATCCGGTTGTTCAGATATTCAAATCGCCCTTTCAGTGAATCGATGCGTCCCCGGGTGTCTGACAGGCGGTTCCGCACAGACAGTACCTCATCCACGCTTTGGGCTTCATCCAGGAGACGCCGTAGAGCTGCTTCTTCTGTCTTTAAATTATCCAGGCGAGCCTGGATATCCAGGTATTCTTCGGTGACGTCAGTGCTCCATAGCCGTCTGTTTGTCATCGTGCCCAGCTCTATTACTTCCCAGTGAAATTCAGAAAAGACCTCCGCAGGTATCCTCACCGTAATTTTGAAAGCAGCGCTTTCTGTGTTAATTTGCCATTGATTAATCTCACTGATGTATCCACCCCTGTCGGCAGTCATCCGGTCTATCTTATCTGATACCTCCTGGGGTGACATAACCTCCAGAGAAATGCTGCCGTTTTGGATCAGTTTTTGATTGCGCTCGAGGTTTCCCCTTCCTGCTTGATAAAATTCCTCCACCGAGTCTGAGCTGTCCCTTTGTGGGGGTGAATCGCTGTCAGCAGGATATGGTTCAGCAGGTTCCATTTCTGCTTGATCCGGCCGGGATGCAGAACAGCCGCTAAATGCCAGCACCAATATCATCGTCGTCATGGCCAATGAAACTCCTGTGCGGATTCGCATGTTGCATTCCTCTCCCTCGGGTGTAGTCTACTGTTACGCTGCAAACTTCTGCCGAAAATTCGAATCTGTCTTTTTCAGGCGTTTTGTGTGTTTCAGGGGTTTATGCTGCGATAACTGAAAAGAATTTCTGGTGCCCAACCAGAATTCACGCCCAACGTCATCTCTTTTACGTATTAAGTATATTGACGATATTGTTTTTGAATAGTTCCACCCTGATGACGCTGAGAAGTTTCCTTATGCAAGGCCTGGGGAGTGCTGATAAGGATGCTGAAAGGATTTCAAGAGATTAGCAGCAGTGGCGTCAGGCCTCAGGCAGGTTGAAGTTTGAAGAAGGGCTGTTGAATCTTTGGGGTGTACTCATAAAAACAGCCCCTATAAACTCAGGGGCTGAATATGCTGAAATGATGAAATTGAGTGGATTATGGCTGAACTGTCTGAAGGCCAGTCCTACGAATCAGTTGTCACTGGAAACTATTTCAGTTTTTGCTCAGATTCATTGCAGATATGACCATTTCCAACGATTGGACAGGTATTCCTGTGAGTTTGCTTGCCTGCTGTAGAAGTTCTGTCAGCTCTTTTTCTTCCTCAGTGGCTGAACTCTGTCTCTGTGGTCCTCTTTCTGTTTCGCTGGTTTCAAATTCAGTGTGATTCTCAATTGATTTTTCGGAATCTTCACTTAATGTAAATGATGAAGTCATATTCAGCAGTAGCTGCAGACCGGTGGTTGCTGCAGGCCCCTGCTCACCAGCTGCAATTTCCTTCAGAAGATCTTCAGGAATGTCTTTTTGCAGGTGTTGATAGCGTCTGTTTATATGCATCGCCAGGTCGGCAACATGCTGCCGCAGGTTTTTGTCTACATGAGCTGCCTTGCTATACAGCTGCAGTGTATCCAATGAGTCCTCCCGGCCCAGCACCTCGGCGATGCGCCTGTTCAGCTGCTCGCTTATTGGATACAGGCGTGAGGTGCGTAGGTCCTGCAGCGTGTCCGGGGTGGTTCCTGCTGCAGCTGCCACCTCACCAACAGACTTATCGCTTCTTTTAAGCCATGAGTCCAGAAGCTGTGCGTAAGGTGTTTTGAGTTCAGCGGTTTCTCCAAACATGCAATCCTCCCCTTTTGCGACGTTGCTATGCGGTAATATGTTATGAGAGAACTCTCTGTGAGGATATTATAAGAGGCAGATCCATGGTTGGAGGTTACAGAAAAACAAGCCCAGAGTATTATCAGCACAACAACAAGGCGGTATAATTGGGAGTAGCAGGTGTGGGTAAAGGGTTTTTTGTATTACTGAGTGAGGACGTTGTTGGGTGAGATTTTGATGTAAAAAAATAAAAAAACCGAAAAGGCCGCCGGAGCGTATATATGTTACCTCGGTACTAACCCTCGGCCAGGAGGAATAGGGGGATAGAGGAAGAGCATGAGAACTCAGGCGACCTTCGTCTGATATAGTGTAGTATACGGATCAAAACTTCGCAAGGGAAATTGCGTGATACTGTAAGAATTGAATCAGTCTGAGAAGATAATCCTACTAGACTGTCGAAATTGCTCGGTCGTCTGTAAAGAGACAATGTAAAGTCCATGACCACAGGAGCTTCTGCCAGGATCTACTGCGCGAGAGCAGGGATAAGCCCTCGTTCCCAGGAGGTGAGGAGGATACTCCCGGGTGCTGCAAAGCACAATAAAATTCCGTGTTGTCCGGAACCGACGGCGCAGCACCGCCTCACCCGGCGATGAAACTGCAAGTTAGACCAAATGTGGCTGGCAGTCAGATTGCCGCATGCATTCCTACATCCTCGCGGGAATGAAAAACAACCCCTCAAGGTATAAAGTAGTCAGATGTTTACCCGGAAAGGAAAAAAACATCAGGCAGAGAAATCATAATTGAAGGATGCTCGAGATCCGGGACTGGGCAAACACATTATACGCATCAACAGCACTCCGGTGAGGTTTGTAGAGCGTGCTGTAGACAGAGCAGGGGAGGGGAAAGTTGTGCCGGTAGACCAGAATGTGAACGAGGATCCGCAAGAAGTAGACATCCCTTTTGTGTGGAGGGTGTTTATGGGAATAGTTCTTGCTGCATCTGGTGCTTTCATGTTCACCCTGGCCTTCCCACCTTATGATGTGTGGCAGCTGGCGTTTTTCTGGGTGGTTCCAGTGATGGTGGCGGTTCACCGGATAATGCCCACACGGCTGTCTGGTGTGGCCATGGGGATAGGTGTGGGAGGGTTTTTCTGGGGTTATTTCGCAGGGATGTTTTCCGGGTACTGGTTCATGCAGTGGCTGCCGGTTTTTATCGGTATCACTGCGGCTTTGACAAGTTGGCGGGAGCGAAGGTTTCACGCCCGCACCGGATATCGTTGGATGGTTTTACATGGAGCCTTTATGTGGGTGGGTGTTGAAATGATCCGTGGTTTCATTCCAGTTATTGGAACCTGGGGTTTTGCTGCTTACACCCTTTATGAACAGCCCTGGTTGATCCAACCGGTGAGCGTATTTGGAATTTATGGTATGAGTCTCATCATCATGCTCTTCAATTTTGCCTGTGCCAAATTTATAATTGCTGAGATTGATAAACGGTGGATTTTTGAATGTGATGATTATCTCATCTGTCGGAAGCAGGCGTTACGCTGGTTCGGAGCCGTCTGTGTTCTCCTGATTTTGTGGACTGTCATGAGCGCAGCAATGTATCGCTCTCCCGAGCCCGAACTGACGACAGCAGCGGTGCAGCCGGCTGCCTACATTTCACCTGAAACCGACGCTGAAGGCATAGAAAGAGGATTGGCAATGATAAAGCAGCAGACCATCGAGGCTGCCGAGCAGGGTGCCAGATTCATCGTCTGGCCCGAGGCCTTTCTGCCCTTTGATCCGCAGGAGAAGGAAACCAGCTTTTTTCAACAGCTCAGTGCTGAGACCGGGGCTTATCTCACCCTTGGTTATGGAGTACAGACTGAGAAAGGATTACGCAACGAGGCCACCGTCTTGTCGCCGGAGGGCGAGTTTCTCGGGGTGTTTGGAAAGGATCACCCGGTGGTGTTTGCCGGAGAAACCAGTATCACCAGGGGAACCTATCCAGTCCACGATACTTCAATCGGGGGTGTGGGTACGATCATATGCTACGATCTTGATTTCACTGACACCGCCCGTAAGGTTGCCAGAAATGGTGCGCAGATCATTGGTGTTCCCTCCTGGGATTGGTCGGCTGTAGCGCACAAACACTATTCACACGTGGTATTCAGAGCAGTGGAAAACCGGGCAGCCATGGTCAAGGCAGATACGGCTTATGATTCAGCCGTAATAGATCCATACGGGAACATCGTGCAGAAACATGTTTCCACAGAACCTGAAGCTGTAGTTGTTGTCGGTTCAGTGGCACTGTTTGAGGGTGAAACGGTGAATATGATGCTGGGAGACTGGGTGGGATGGATCAGTCTGGTCGGCATGATGTTTTTCACCGGCTTTGCTCTGTATACAGCAAAAAGTTTAAAGGCAGAAGACCAGTAACGTAATGTTTTACAGGTTGTAACCTCCAGCACCGTTATACCGGTTTTTGGATGCTTGTCCTTAATCCAGAAACGTAACTTAAATGAAATCAATCAACGCTGTTTTTCACGCCTGCAAAATGCTACGATTAAGCAGTAAAGGGTAGTTTCTTTTTGACACCTGTCGTCTTGCTTGCTGCCTCCAATATTCAACTTTTGAGTGCCATCAGCAGCCCAGCATCTCTCAATGCACTTTACAGGATGCTCTGCTGGCCTAATACACCACGAAAAGAGGTAATTCAATGAGGTATATATTCAGACTGTTTCTCGCTGCTTTAATGGTTGTCTTAACTCTGAGTTCAGCTGCTCTTGCAGAGGATTCCTCCCCACCGAAGATTGACTTCCGGATGATAGAGCATGAGATCGTGGGAGAGGGAACAAATCTCTACCGCTACGATCTTGATGTTGCGGGTGGAACCGTGGCAGCCCACAAGCTGGAGGTAGATCTGAACAATCCTCACGTGGAAATCGGAGCCATGCATCCAGAAGAGGGATTTAATAATAAAGAAACGGTCAGGACAATGGCCCGAAGACACGATGCTGTGGCTGCAGTTAATGCGGACTTTTTCCATCTGAATCGCCCTGCTGCTCCGTTTGGGCTGCACGTAGAAGATGGGGAAATCCTATCTTCCCCCTCCTCTGACAGCTCCTGGTTAGGATTCGGCGTTGATGAAGACCGGATTGCACACATTTTGAACTGGCAGTTCGAGGGTGAAGTCATTATTTCCGGCCGTCGTTATCCACTAAGCGGATACAATCAGACCTATCGGAATGAGCAGGATATATTTGTCTACGACCGCCGGTGGGGAGAGGAAGTATCGTCAGTTTTTTTCGACCAATCTGTGATGCAGGTTACAGTGATCAACGGAAACGCTGTCCGCGTCGGGAACACTGCAGAATCAATACCGATTCCCGCTGATGGTTATGTCATGGTGGCTGAGGGACTGGGGGGCGAGTTTTTACAGCGGCACATACGACGCGGAAGCAGGGTGAATTTCACCTTCGATGTGGAACCGGACCTGGATCTGATGACTGCCGTTGGCGGTCAGGCTCTGCTGGTTGAGGATGGAGAACCGGTGGATCCGTCCAGGCTGAACGCTCCCGGTAGCCTGAGGACTTCGCGTACCGCAGCGGGAATAGATGAAGATACAAAAACCGTTTATTTTGTAACAGTAGATGGAAACTCTGCTGTTGGCGGAGTTACCATGGAGGAACTTTCGCTCTTTCTGAATCAGATCGGGGCGGACCGGGCTCTGAACCTCGATGGTGGGGGTTCCGCGACCATGGTGGCTCGTAGGTTGGGTGAATTTGACCTCGGCCTCATTAATACTCCCCGTTATGGGCTGGAGAGAACCCTGCCCAGCGCGGTGGGGATCTTTAACCGCGCCCCCAGAAAAGATGCGGCAGAACTTGTCCTCGGTGGACCAGACGGAGTTTTGTTCGGCTCCGAAGCACAGTATTCAGTTGCTGGGTATGATGGGCACTATCACCCCCTGTCCATTGATCCTGGCGCAGTGACTTGGCAAGTTTCAAATTCAGAACTGGCGTCAGTCAGCGGTGGTACACTGCGTGCGAAAAAACCGGGGGAGGTTCATCTAACGGTTTCCCACGAGGGAGTTTTACAGCGGAAAAAGGTGAAAATCTTTGGCAGCGAGGATATAGCTAACATGTCAGTTACCCCCGAGCAGATACAGCTTTTACCCGGTCAGCGAACCTCATTATCTGTTCAGCTGCAGATGTCCCCGGGGCAGTCGCTTACGGCCAAAGTACCCACGGTGAAATGGGAAAGCGACATTGGCCGGATTGAAGATGGTGTTTTCTATGCTGATGAGGAAGGCTTTGGTACGCTGACTGCAGATGTTGACGGCCGGAAGGAGAGTGTGCCTGTTTACGTAGGGGGAAAACGTGAACCATTCTTTACCTTCCAGGACTGGCAAACCACCAGCTTCCGGAGTCATCCCGAGGGCCTGCCGGGAAGTTTCACCATGCAGGATAACCCAGGATATGTGTATCTTGGAGCCCGGTCAGGGAAGTTGGAATATGATTTCAGCGGTGAGCTCTGTGAGTCCACAGCCGCCTACGCTCAGCTGGGCTCAGGACAGATATCGATGGGAACCGGCGTTCTGGGAATGTCAGCATTTGTGTATGGAGACGGCAAAGGACACTGGCTGCGGGCTGAAGTGTATGACGCTGACGGCCGTAGACATTATGTCGATCTGGCGGATTCGGTTTCCTGGGAGGGGTGGAAGCGGGTGCAGGCTGAGTTTGATCCCGATTGGTCGCAGCCTCTAACTTTAAGCAGTGTGTATCTGGTGTGCAGGGAAGAGCGCCTTTCTGACGCTGACGCAGGTGAGAGCACAATTTATATCGATCACATCGAAATGGTCAGGGGACTTGATGCTGGGGATGAGCAGGGGCGGCCTGCCGAGATAAAGATGTGGATCGGTTCCGAGGAATTTGAGATTCGGGGCAGAAAGCAGACCGTGGACGCAGTCCCCTTTATCGATAATGGTCGTACGCTGGTGCCGGTGAGATATCTGGGTGAAGCGTTCTACGCTACATCTGGATGGAAAGCCGATCCCGAAACCGGATTGACTGAAGAAGTAACCTTGGAGAATGAGGATGTAATGATCTCCCTGGAGATCGGTCAGGCCCGGATGACGGTATTGGACAAAGATTCTGATGAAGAAAAGATTCATGAACTCGATGTATCCCCGGTTATTGTGGATGGACGCACTTACCTGCCGGTCAGAGCCATCGCCGAAAATGGATTTTCCGCAGAGGTAGACTATTCTGTGTTTGAAGAAGGCGGTCGTGTAGAAAGCGTATGGATCAAACGCTGAGGTGTCAGAGAGGACCAATCATTGAGGAGATGATGGCGCAGCAGGCGGCGTTTTTTTGCTCATCCCTCTCGGGCCTGAAAGCTAATTATGGTGTCCAACAAACACCTGTACAACGACCAATCCCGACGGTTTTTTGCTGAGAGCTGCCATGCCGGCAGTACTGAAATGCGGACGCAGAATATTTCGCCTGTGTCCGCTGCTGTTCATAAGGCGGCAGTGGATAACATCGCAGTGACTGCCCTTGGCCAGATTTTCACCAGCGCGCACGAATGGTATATCTGCCTTTCGCAGCATATCATATATGCTTCCGTATGTTGGTGATTCGTGGTTGAAGTAGTTTTCGGTTATGATGTCGTAGGCCTTGACCCGCGCCAGGTGTGAGATGCCAGTGTGGAGAGCAAGTGGTTTCAGGCCGGTCTCGCGGCGGCTCTGATTGGCCAGATGCAGCAATCTGTGCTCATCCTGTTTTATGAGCCGGGATTGAGGGTATTCGGAGGCGAAAATGCTGCTTCCCTTCACCGGGTTTGCTCCTTTTATATCCCGTTCAGATAATCTCCTATGCTTCTTTTTAGGCCTACGCAGATGCCGCAGGGCATAACTGTTGCTGTCGCTGAAAGCAGCCTGCGAACCACTCTTTGTATCTTCATCACTGTTGTGCTCGAGGATAATATGTAAACCACCTCCTTTTTCAAGGTATGCAGAGCAGCTATTCAGGTTCGAATTTCATAAAATCCCATCTCCCAAGTGGCCCCTGCTCTTTTGTGCTAATTGCTTGATTGTGTTTCACGGACTGAGGGCGGATCTGAGCATGAACCCCCTCATTCTTCAAGTGCTATCTCGGTGGTATAAACCTTGGAATTCCCCATACCCGAACCAGGGATCCACCCGCTTTGTGGGGGCGGATCCCTACCAGAGCGGGTGTCCGCAGGGGCATGGAAGAACTGGGCAGTAGACAGGTTTCAAGAGGCTTAAACTCAGCCCATTTGAAAATGTTTTCATCACCTGCACGATCCGTTGCTGTTCCCTGCAGCTTCTCTTGCGAAATCCAGCAGCCAATCTGAGGAATTAGAAATCGCTCAGCGCGGTAATTGGACTTGATACGGCCACTACCCCCCAGGGAAGATACACTATTTGTCGCCACGGTGATTAATCGGAGATGCAGCCCTTCTACCGGTTCCGCAGTGCGTTTTTGAGATCTTGCGCCAACCCTCGCACCTTCTTGATTGCTGATTGTGGATCCTCATTCAATCCCTGCTGCAATGTCCGTACAAAGGCCGTCCCGACGACGACGCCATCACCAGTACCAGCGAGGTCATGCACGTCTTCAGGAGTGGATATACCGAAACCCACCATTACTGCAGGTGACCCTGCCTTCTTCAGGGTTTGGACGCATCGCCGAAGATGCTCGTGTGGGCCGGCTCCTGAACCAGTTACGCCTGTAAGAGCCACGGTGTAGATGAAACCCTGCGCACCGCTTGCGATGGCCTGTAAACGGGTCTTTCCTGTAGTGGGGGCGGCGAAAGACACCAGGATTAAATCTTTTTCGAGACATGCTGACTCGAAGGGCCCTGTTTCCTCCAGGGGTACATCTGGGATGAGCAACCCATCTACACCGGCCTGTCGCGCTTTCGTCGCAAAGATATCAGGTCCACAGCGCAGCACGGGATTTGCGTAGGTCATGAGAAGAATGGGCACTGTGGAGTGCCGCTGGCGGAGATTTCGTGCCGCCTCGAAAGCACACTCAAGCCTGAAACCCGCCCGGAGTGCGCGAACACCAGCAGCTTGAATGGCCGGGCCGTCAGCCAGGGGATCGGAAAAGGGGATTCCGATTTCGAGAATGTCTGCTCCTCCCTGTATGACTGCATCCATAGCATCGACACTGATTTTAAGATCAGGATCTCCCGCCGGAAGATAGCCTATCAGTGCTCCCTCTTGTCGGGTCTGCAGTTTTTCGAGACATGTTAACAGTCGGTTTTGCATGGTCTCTCCTCTTTCAGATTTCATGATGATCGTTCTCTTCCTCTGTGGTAAGCTGCGCCACCTGGGCTACGTCTTTATCTCCACGACCCGATAAGCAGACCAGAATAATTGCTTCACCGTCAATTTCGTCCAACGGCAGATTCTTCAAATGCGCGACCGCGTGCGCCGGCTCCAGGGCGGGAATGATGCCCTCGGCTTTTGCCAACCACGCAAATCCCTCGAGGGCGCGCTTATCGTCTACGGTAACGTACTCTACGCGACCTGCATCCTTCAAAAACGCATGTTCTGGGCCTACACCAGGATAGTCCAGTCCCGCAGATACTGAGTGGGCCGGGATAATCTGACCGTCTTCATCGTGCAGCAAGTACGTCATGGCTCCGTGCAGCACACCGGGATCACCGGCCGTGAGGGAGGCCGAGTGCCGCATGTTATCAAGTCCCTGACCACCTGCTTCCACCCCCACCAGACGGACATTGTTGTCGCGAACGAAGGGATAAAATATCCCCATGGCATTGCTACCCCCACCTACACAGGCCACGACAAAATCGGGGTTGCGCCCCTCTACTGATTGAATCTGCGAGCGGGCCTCCTCGCCTACAATTTTCTGGAAATCCCGGACCATAACCGGATAGGGGTGCGGCCCTACCACAGATCCGATCACGTAGTAGCTGTCGTCCACATGGGTAGCCCAGTCACGGATTGCCTCGTTGATGGCATCCTTGAGGGTTTGGCTCCCGCTTGTTACCGGCACCACTTCGGCGCCTAGCAGCTGCATGCGAAACACGTTAAGAGCTTGGCGCTCGATATCCTCCTGGCCCATGTACACCACACAATCCATTCCGAAGAGTGCGGCAGCAGTGGCGGTGGCCACCCCGTGCTGACCAGCACCGGTCTCCGCAATGATACGCTTGCGCCCCATACGGCGCGCCAACAGAACTTGCCCCAGGGTGTTGTTTATCTTGTGAGCGCCGGTGTGGTTGAGGTCTTCCCGCTTGAAATAGATTTTCGCCCCCAACTCTCGCTCCAGCTGTGGGGCCCGCGTCAGAGGAGTTGGACGTCCCACATAGGAAGAAAGGTAGTGCTGCAGAGTCTCCTGGAAAGAAGGGTCCTTTATCTGCTCCCGATAAATTTCCGCCAATTCGTTCAGAGCTGGGATGAGGGTCTCGGGCACAAAGCGCCCGCCGTACTTACCGAAACGGCCGTCCGGTCCCGGATTGTCCCCCGGCTGCATATCATGCTTTCCAATATTACGCTCAGTCATATTGTTTCGACTCCCCTCGAAATGCGCTGCGGGCCTGTTCGACATACTGCATTATTTTGTGTTCATCCTTGACTCCCGGTTTTCTTTCCAGTCCAGATGAGGCGTCAACTCCGCCGGGTCTGACGGCAGTTATGGCCTGGTGGACGTTTTCAGGTTGCAATCCTCCGGCCAATATAAGACGAGTACCGGCATCAGCAGCGAGGGTGGATGCTTCACTCGCCAGATTCCAGTCCATCGTCCTGCCGGTGCCCCCTCGCAGACTGGGATGCTGGCTGTCCAGGAGGATGGCATCGGCTACTCTGGCATATTTTTTGATTTTGTCCAGGTCGCTCCTGGCCTCTACTTGCAGGCTCTTGATGATCATGTGCTCTCCTGATGACAGTTTATGACATTTCTCCGGTGTCTCGTCTCCGTGAAGCTGAAGCCAGTCCAGTTTGGCCGCTCGATGAGCGCGGTGGATTTCTTCCTCACTCGGATTTACGAAGACGCCCACTCGGGCGATGCCAGGCGGAATAATTTGGGCCAGTTCGCCAGCGTTTTGAAACGATATCCGTCGCGGCGAGGGAGCGAAAATAAAGCCCAGGGCGTCTGCACCAGCGGTGCGCGCAGCGTTGATCGCCCCTGGATCAGTTATGCCGCAGACTTTGATCCAACCTCTGGGATCAGCTTGGGAACCCGGTTTTTCGGATTCTGCCAATAGGGTAGACACCCCTGTACCGGGTTGGTCGTTCTGCATCAAAGAAGTTCCCACTAAAGCCGCTCGCACTCCTGCTCGTCTGAACTGTACGAGATCGGAGGTCTGCCGCACACCACTTTCACCCACCACAAAAGCACCAGATTGCACCGCCCGGGGCGCCAATCGAGACGTGGTTTTTAGATCCGTTTCAAGGGTTTGCAGGTTGCGATTATTAATGCCGATAATCCGGGCGCCGGCATCGAGGGCTGCATCCATTTCCTCGTCGTTGTGTACTTCCACGATGGCATCCATACCCCATGTTGCGGCCGATTCCAGGAGGTTTTCAAGTTCGTTTGCACTTAGCATACCTGCGATGAGGAGAACTGCGTCAGCTCCCATTGCTCTGGCCTCGGTGATCTGCAGCGGATCCAGGATGAAATCCTTTCGCAAAATGGGAAGCGATGATGCGGAAGCCGCCGTTTTCAGGTCCTCTTCCGATCCGGCAAAATGCTCTTTTTCGGTGAGGATTGATAGACAGGCTGCTCCATTCACCTCGTACTCCAACGCCACCCGGCCGACGTGAAAGTGGTCGGCAATTTTACCTCTGGATGGAGAAGCCCGTTTGAACTCTGTGATGAGGGCAAATCCGTAGCGTTTGGCCGTGTGTTCTAAGCGGCGCAGGAAACCTCGCGGTTTCGAAGCTCGTTTTGCTGCTGCCTCCAGACGGTCGGGATTTCCGGCCCGGTAAAGTTGTTGTACGCGCATCTCAATATCTTGGGCAATGATGTCGAGAAAATGTTTCCCCTTACCCGTCATACGTTTTATCCTCCTCATCGAGTGTCTGCGTCAGGTCCACCAATTTTTCTAACAGCCGCAGGGCTTTTCCCTCGTCCACGGCCCGGGCGGCCTGTTGAATTCCATGTTCGAGATGATTTGCCTTCCCTGCTGCGGTGAGGGCAGCCGCAGCATTTAGCAGTACTGCATCCCGTCGAGCACCTGGCTCTCCTTCGAGCACTGCCCGTAACAACCGCGCGTTCTCGCGGGCATCGCCGCCGCTGAGACACTCGACAGGTTGCCGACGTAGACCGACTTGTTGTGGGGTGATTTCGAAAGTCTCGACGCTTTGATCTATGCGACGAAAACGACTGACACGGGAAACGCCGGACAGGGTCAACTCATCCAATCCATTGCCATGAACCACCCAGGCTTCATGGGCTCCCAAACGTCCGAGCACCCTGGCTATGGATTCTGTTAGCTCCGGATCGTACACGCCTACCAGTTGTACATCAGCTCCGGCAGGGTTGGTCAGGGGCCCCAGGATGTTGAACACCGTTCGAATGGCCAGTTCCTTTCGCGGACCCATGGCGTGTTTCATGGCTTGGTGAAAACGAGGGGCGAACAGAAAACCGATACCGATTTGCTCCACACAGCGTGCGACCTGTTCAGGGGTCAAAGTCAGCCGCACTCCCAGGGTCTCGAGAACATCTGCGCTTCCGCAGGCTGAGGATACTGAGCGGTTGCCGTGTTTCGCAACTGGAACGCCTGCGGCGGCAGCCACGAAAGCTGCTGCAGTGGAGATGTTGAAAGTGTTCTGTCCGTCTCCACCCGTTCCGCATGTATCGACCACAGGGCTTTGTCGGACATTGACTCTGGTGGCAGCTTGACGCATACTTCGAGCGCTTCCGGTGATTTCATCTACTGTTTCACCCTTCATCCGCAAGGCGACCAGATAACCGGCCACCTGGCTTGGAGTTGCGCGGCCGCTCATAATGAGGTCCATGGCTTCTTCCGCCGCAGATTCGTCCAGATCGCCCCCGCCTATCAGTTGCTCGATGTAGTGGGAAAGGCGGCCATTTTGTTTGCTATTGAGTTGGGTCAATGTTTCTCACCTCCCATTGAACAGAAGTTGTAAAGAATGCGTTTTCCCTGCTGGGTCAGTATCGACTCGGGATGAAATTGCACACCTTCTACGGGATGTTCTCGGTGTCTGAGTCCCATCAAGGCTCCCTCGGTATCGCGGGCGGTCACCTGCAGTTGCGGAGTCAGTGTGGTTTCATCAATGGTCAGCGAGTGATACCGCGTGGCCACGAAGGGGTTCGATACATCGCGGTATATGGTTTCGGCGTCATGATTGATCCGTGAGGTCTTTCCGTGCATGAGTACTGGAGCAGATCGAACCTGGCATCCATAAGCCACACCAATGGCTTGATGACCGAGACAAACACCAAGAATAGGAATCTCAGAACCGAGGGCCCCGATGAGCTCAACGCTGATGCCAGCCGTCTCTGGTGTACCTGGGCCAGGAGAAATGACAATCTGTTCCGGTTTCATAGCCCGGATTTCATCTACTGTGATCTGATCATTGCGAACAACATGCGTTTCGGGTCCCAATTCTCCGAGGTATTGCACGAGGTTGTAGGTGAAGGAGTCGTAGTTATCAAGGACAACAATCATGGTAGCATACTCCCTTCAGCCTGTTTCAAAGCGGCGAGTAAGGCGTCTGCTTTATTGAGAGTCTCATGGTATTCGCTTTGCGGTTCAGAGTCAGCCACGATTCCGGCGCCGGCCTGGACATAAGCGCGGCCATCCTTGATGACTACCGTACGGATGATGATGCAGCTGTCCAGGTTACCAGAAAACCCCAGGTATCCGACCGCGCCTCCATAAGGGCCTCGTCGGTCGGGTTCCATTTCGGCAATAATCTCCATGGCCCGCACTTTGGGAGCTCCTGTTAAGGTCCCGGCCGGAAAACAGGCCTTGAGGGCGTCAATTGCATCCTTGTCCGGTCGCAGCTCTCCCTTTACGTGAGATACCAGGTGCATGACGTGTGAGTATCGTTCGACTTCGATCAGCTCGGGGACCCGGACGCTTCCGTATTTTGCGACGCGACCAATATCGTTGCGGCCGAGATCCACCAGCATGATGTGTTCGGCCCGTTCTTTTTCGTCATTTCGCAGTTTTTCTTCCAGGAGCTGGTCTTCAGCGTCATCGTGACCTCTTGGCTGCGTGCCGGCCAGGGGTCTGGTCTCCACCACCTGATCCACCACTCTGACCAGTAGCTCAGGCGATGAACCAACCAGGGTAACATCGGGTAGATTGAGATGAAAGGTATAAGGGGAAGGGTTTACTGAGCGCAAATGCCGATAAACTGTGAAGCTGGAAGTCCTGAGGGGGATTTGCAGTCTCTGTGAGAGAACCACTTGAAAGATGTCTCCGGCCCGTATGTAGTCGCGGGCCCGCTCCACGCTGGCAGTGAAAGCCTCTTTTTGCATATTGCTGCTCGGTTCAAAAGATGTCGGTGGAGGCCTTTCTTCGGATGGAGGAAGTGGTTGGTCCATGCGTCGCAAGATTTTTCGCACTGTTTCCTCTGCACAACGATAAGCGTCCTCCGGATCCTGCCCCGGAAGGGTGTTAACTATCAACTTGATGCGGTTTGTAGCATGATCAAAGGCCGCGACCAACCGGGACATGATGAACTGACTGTCCGGTATGTCGGTTGACTGTCCGGCTGCAACAGGTATGTCTTCAATATGAGCGGCCATTTCATAACTGAGATATCCCACGGCGCCACCGAAAAATGGAGGTAGGTGTTCTCGGACAAAGTCGAGGGTCTGTTGGCCTGGTGTGTAGTAATCGATCCAGGCTCGCAAAGCATCGAAAGGGTCTTCGGGCAGCTCGAGATTATCCAGTCCCGTTACTTTTGTGTGATCCTCGCGAAGGGTGAAGGTTGCGAATGGGTCAATGCCTATGAAGGAGTGGCGGGCCACTTGTGTTCCCCCGGCCACACTTTCCAACAAATATGACGGCGCATCATTACTCAACTTGCGATACAAAGATGTCGGAGTATGCTCATCATCGATGACATCCGCATAGACGGGGACGACGCCTCCTTCCTGGGCTAGCTGACAGTATTTTTCTAGTCCTGGACATAACATGGGTTGTTTCTCCTTTCAGTGAAGCTGGATACAAACAAAAACGTCCGCCCCTGAAGGGACGGACGGTGCCGTTGTACCACCCTGTATGGGTTCTAGGTGCGAAAGACCGTAATGAACCTGACCTATTTCCTCTAAAAAACAAAAAACCTCCTGTCCCAATGGGACGGAAGGTTCCGTGGTGCCACCCATCTGAAGCGCAACCTGCGCTTCTCTCGGCCAAGTGCGTATTCACACCTGCCTCAATATAACGGTAGAGGTTCCGGCTCAGCCTACACGGCGAACGCCTTTCGACCTGCAGCTTGCGGGCCCATTCACCGCCATCCCAAACATCGGGCTTTCACTATCTCCGACTCGCTACGGTTCAGGTTTGACGGATACTCCTCCCGCGCATCGCCTTTCAAAGTATTTAAGTATTAGATATTTTATATCACACCACGATCACCCTGTAAAGCATGTGATTATCAGCTTAGATGGCTCTTGCACTGGCTTTGCGGCAGTTCGATCCATCATGGGATAACATATCGAAATTGGCCCGCAGTCCAAAAGACAGTATCACGCAAGGCATGTTATCCCAGTTTGTGCCTGGTAATCACTTGCTGTTTTCATGTGTCAGCACTTCATGTGCTATCATTTTATGGTGTAGGCTTTTAAGGGGCAGGGTGCGGATTGTGTGTAACTGAAAGGAGAAAAGATAATGAGGAATCATGGGGCGCAGTCTTCTGTTGCACCGTTGAGGAAATGCCTGTTGAGAAGACCCAGCTGGAATCGGCATTCAGACCACGACTGGGTTGACACCTGGGGTTATGAGAGGGAACCGGATTTGAAAGAGGCTCAGGATGAGCACGATAAGTTTGCTGATATTCTGCGGCAGCTGGGAGTACAGGTCCACTACGTGAAAGGGCAAGCAGAGGGACTCTGTGATTCGGTCTTCACCTGTGACAGCGCACTCATCACCGATGAGGGAGCAGTTATCCTCAGGTCCGGCAAATCGGTCCGCCGGGGAGAAAGTGCCGTGGTTGAGGAGGCCCTGCAGCGGCTCGATATTCCCATCATATACCGAATGGAAAAACCGATGACCGCCGATGGTGGAGATTTTATCTGGTTGAGAAGAGATCTGCTTTTAGCCGGGCGTTCATATCGAACCAATGCATCTCATGGTGAGGAATTCATAGAATTTATGGCCGATCTGGGGATTGAAGTGAAATGTATGCCGGTGCCGCACTGGACTGGGAAAGATGATGTCATGCACCTGGCATCATTTATCAGTCTGGTTGATTATGACCTGGCAGTGGCCTACAAAAAGATCATGTCTGTGGAAATGGTCCAGTTCCTGCAGGGTCAGGGAATTGAGTTTGTTGATGTGTCTGATGATGAGTTCGATATGGGTCTTGGTGCCAACGTTCTGGCTGTTGGTCCGGGCAAATGCGTGATGTTAAAGGATTACCCGCGGGTCAGAAGAGATCTGGAGGCTGCCGGGGTGCAGGTCCGGGTTTATACCGGTGAAGAACTGTCGCACTGCATGAAAGGTGGAGCAACATGCATGACCCTGGATGTCCTGCGTGAGTATGAGGGAGATTGATGAGCTGCTTTTCCACTGCAAATGCAGCCAACCAGCGGATGCACTTCCGCACGTTGACATTCGTTGGTAGATTGCAAGTTTGAAATAGTGAGGGAGACTACATGAAACAGACCAAAGACGAGCCTCGCAAAACTGCGGGGCTGGTGGTGCTTTTGATAATGGGCGGTTTTGGTGTTATGGGGGGAGGTCTTTTGGCTCCCGCGCTTCCGGCACTCATGGAGCCCTTTGGGGTAGAACAGGGCTCGGTTGGGCTGGTTTTAGGTGTTTATACTTTTGCTGCTGCGGTGAGTCTACCGTTTACCGGACTGTTTATCGATTTCTGGGGCCGCAGATTTATGGCAATTACCTGTCTTCTGATCGATGGGGTATTCGGTCTTTTATGTCTTTGGGCGCCAACTTTTTCTGTACTGCTGGTGCTGCGCTTCATCCAGGGGATCGGTATAGCTGGTCTGATTCCGGTAGCCATGACGGTGATTTCTGACTGGTATTCAGGTGAGGCCAGGCTGAATGTCATGGGATATCTTAGCAGTGCTATTTCCATGAGTGCTGTGGTTATCCCTCTGGTTGGAGGCATACTTGCCGGCCTGAGCTGGCAGTATCCCTTTATGGTTTACGGACTGTCACTCATTCTGGCCCTGCTTTACTTTATCTTCATCGATGAAAGCCGGCCGGACAGGCAGATGGAAAACCTGATGAGTGAAGCAAAAAGCCACATCCGGAAGCTGGAAAAGGCGCTGCATCTATCGGAGGTTCAGCAGGTGTTTGCCCACTGCCTGGTTCTTTATTTTTCTCTTTATGCTGTGGTGACTTTCCTGCCCCTTCTGCTGGCCCATATCTTCTCACTGCATGGTCCTGAAGCCGGCATTGCCCTGTCGGTGCAGGGTCTTGTGGCAGCGGTGGTAGCCTGGCAGGCAACCCGGTTGAAAAAGATGACATCCCCGCGCGGTCTTTTGGTGTGCGGGTTTGGCCTTTTATCAGCTGCAGCTGCAACCATTCCACTGTGGTCAAATCAGTATCTCATGATTGTAAGCCTTATCTTATTTGGCCTGGGGATGGGTACCTTACAGCCCCACGTTTACAACAGCGCCACAACGGCGGCCCCGGAAGAACTGACCGGATCCATTGTTTCTCTTTTCAACACAGTGAAATTCATCGGTATGACCCTGGCTCCAGTGCTTTTGGGAATTGTCCACCGCTGGTGGAGCATCGCCGGGGTGTTCTGGATGGTGGGAATTATCACAATGTTATGGGCTGCAAGGAATCTGCTGCAGAAAAGATGCACTGCAGCTGATTGAGGTTTTACCCGTGACCTTAATTTCAGGACAGGGTATCTGAAGTTCTGCATTGTGCTCAGTGGGCATCCGGTAGGGTGTTCAGTTCAGCGTATAAATAATCAGCTTTTGCCGGACTGTGCCCTCCTCTGCTTTATCATCTGCTCGGCATCAGAGATCCAGGCCCCGTGACGGAAGCGATTGGCAACCCAGCCGGATCGGCCCAGATAATCGGCGATGAGCCCTATGAGAATCCCTGTAATTCCCAGACCAACCTGGACGCTGAGAAAGTAGCTCAGACCGAGCATTAGAACAGTCTGACTCCCGAGGGAGGCGTAAAATGGGGTCCTGGTGTCGCCGGCCCCGGTCAAAAGTCCCGCCAGGACGTTGTACAGAGAGAAAATGGGAGCACCGATGCTTAAAGCGCGTAAAAAGGCTACTCCGTGGGCCAACGTGTGGGGGTCATCGGTAAATAATCTGACCACTCGTGGTGAGAAGACAAAAAGCCCCGCTCCAACTACTCCAATGGTTATTCCAGCCAGCCAGAGCATTCCCTTGCCGGCCCTGCGGCTGGCAGCATGTTCACCTCGGCCCAGGTTCTGACCGACCAGGATGGTGGTAACGGTGTGGTAAGCCCTCTGCATCGGAGCAGTGACCTGCTGTTGAATCCTGCGCGTGATGTGATAGGCGGCTGCCGCTTCAGTTCCAAAAAGAAGAACCAGCGCATTGAAGGGGAAGGCGATGAGACTCTGGTAACCTCCCTGCAGGATCCGGGGTATGCTGACGGTTATGAGCTGCCTGGTAATGATGAAATCCCATCCCTGTCTGGGAATGTGAAGGCCCAGGTTGGTGCGGGGAGACATAAATATAGCAATGTAGGCGGCTGATGCCAGCAGATTGGCCACTGCGGTGCCCCAGCCCACTCCCGGTACGCCGATCTGTGGGAAGGGACCAAACCCTGAAACCAGAGCAATTGATAGACCGATATTTATCGCGTTGGTTCCCACCCCCACAACCATCGGGGTCTTGGTGTCACCGGTGCCCTGCAGGGCTCGTGCACCGATAAGTGAGGTGATGCGGAATGGCGCGGCCGAGAATATGATTCTCAGATATTCTGCCGCCAGCAGGACGACATCAGCTTCAGGTCCCAGCAGGCCGATCAGCGTATCAGGGATCAGCCAGCCGACAAATATAAAAGGAAGTCCGGCGAGGGCGCCGGTGATCAGTACCTGAGTGAGGACGGTATCAGAATTATGGTCTGTTCTGTGCTCCTCGGCACCGCTTTCCTGGGAGATAAGAGCAATGCTGCCTGCGCCGAGTCCCAGACCTATTCGCAGCACTATGCGATCCCACACGTCTCCCAGCCCCACAGCGGTTACCGCTGCTGGACCAAAAAATCCCATCAGGACCATATCGGTGGTGCGCATTGCCGTGGAGAAGATGTGACTGAGAAGCATCGGCCAGGCCAGAACCAGTGCCTGCCGCCATACTGGGTGGTAAAGTGTGTATAAAAGCAAAATAAATTCCCCTCACGTTTTGATTCAACGGTGCTAGCCCAACGTGAATTATTCTGCACTCAATCCGCAAAACCTCCTTGCAGTTTTTAACTCAGGGCATATATCAGGTCATTTATCATGACATGTGGGGATTCAGTGCGCCTCTTGAGCATTTTTGAGCGCGTTAGTGAGGGTTAGCGCTCCCACGATCTCAGAAATCACCGCAGCTATGAGGGTAACAGTGAGGAGCAGTTCTCCCACATGAGGATTCAGTTCAGCGACAGCGGCTGTGATTATCAGGGCTACACCTCCCTGCGGCAGCAGAGACAGCCCCAGGTAGTGGCCGGTCAGGGAGGGAGTCCGGGTCAGAAGAGCACCCAGGCGTGCGCCAAGATACTTGCCGCCTCCCCGGGCAGCAACGTAAGCAAACAGAATCTTCAGTATTCCCGGCAGCAGGGTTATCTGCATGGCAGCGCCCAGGTAGACAAAGAAGCTCATGTATACCATGTCCAGTAGTTCTTCGAGACGGTGCCAGAAGGCCTGAGAAATGGGGGGAATCCTGCCCAGAACAGCTCCAGCAATGAAATTGCTCAACAGCGGACCGATCGGGGAAACAGAAGCGCTGCCCGTCAGCAGAAGCGTTGCTCCAATAACCAGTGAACCGCGGGTTTTGTGGTCGTTCAGACGGGGAAAGATGAACCAGTATAATATTCCTGCTGCCAGACCACCTGCCATCGCAGTGCCCGCTCCGTGCAGCGACAGTGTTTGCTGCTGAATTCCCACTGTCAAGCCCGGTATAATCGCTGCAGCCAGAAGGTACATTCCCAATGCCAGCACATCATCCACCGCTGTGACTGTAAGCATTGCCTGGCTCAGGGGACCCCGGACATGCAGATGATGGAAGGTCAGAAGCAGAGCAGTGGGGGCGGTGGAAATGCCCACCACCGACAGCAGGATGGTCATGGAGATATCTTCAGTTACCAACCATACCACCGCAGCGACCGAGATGGCGGTAATTGTACTCTGGATGAGGCCCAATAGGGGAAACCTTATACCGGTTTTCGCTATCGATGCCCCGCCCAGCTGCCGTCCCAGTGTGAGGCCAACAAACCCAGTGGTAACTGGAATTATAAATTTCAGCCGCTGCAGCGAATCTGCTGCGATGATACCCGAGAGAAAGGGGCCCAAAAAGATACCGGTTAGAATGTATCCCGCGATGCGCGGAAACCCGATGAACTCGCTCAACCGGTCTGAGATTAGGGCTGATGCAGCCACTGCCGCAACCAGCAGGAAGATATTCAACCTGATTCCTCCGGTCTGTTTTCTTCTGCTCCACCCCATACCCAGCTCACGGGTAAGGTGAACATTATTCCGCCGCCGGCCTGAAGAAAGTCCAGTTCATCCTTCAGCTTGTCTGCTGCATCCTTTAAAACCTGTTCATCTGAAATTATGCTGAATATCACCGAATTGGGACCGCGTGTGGTGTCGAAAGCCTGGCGCAGGCCTCCGAAAAGGGGTACATCACCAACGGGCGAACGGCCTACGCCGCTTCCTTCCACAACAGTCGCTCCCCGAATTCCGGTCTGAATCAGACACTGCAAGATGGCGTCAACATTTGCTGTGTCATTGCTTATGATGGCCAGAAGTTTCATTTTCTGCACCGCCTTAATGGTGTTTATTGTTCAGCCTGTTTCATTCTGCTCATGCCTTGTTGGCTTCACCTGCTCTGGTCAGGGCAAACTGGGTCAGCGCGGCTCCACCGACGGAGAAAAGCAGGGTTGAAGCAAGAATCACATTGTAAAGCACCTCTGCATGCTCTGCAAACTCCTGCCCGACTATGCCTGCCAGTCCCAGAGCCACTCCCGCCTGTGGGAGCAGGGTCAATCCGAGATACTTCTTCACCGCAGAGTCAGCCCCGATAAAGTGTGCTCCCAATCCACTCCCTGCGAACTTTCCCAGTGACCGGGCGGCCACATAAGCCGCCCCCAAAAATCCTATCTGCGGCAGGGCGTCAACCTGCAGCGAGGCCCCGGTAACGACAAAAAAAGTTATGTAAACGGGATTCAGCACATCATCCATGTCGGCAAGAATGATCAGCCGGTCCCCAGAAGTGTTGGCCAATGCTGCCCCGGCAGATAGATTGGTGAGAAGCGGGGAAAGAGCCCACAGTTCAGCCAGACCAGTGGCCAGGATGACGGTGATCAGAGCAAAGGAAAGCACCTGTCCGTGATTGCGGGCGTATGCAAAGAGGTGGGAAAGAACAATCCCTGTAAGTGCTCCCAGCACAGCAGACAGACCTATCTCACGCAGGGGGGCTTTCAAAAACTCGGGGAAGACAATCGTCTGATTTGCTGCCATAACTGTCAACAGTGATACCACGAACGAGTAGGAAAGGATAACCACGGCATCCCCCAGGGCAACCACACCCAGGGCCGTACGGGTTAACGGTCCGGAGCTGCGCATTTCTTTTATCACCATAAGTGTTTCTCCTGCAGCAGTAGCTGTGCCGATTACTCCAAAAAGCAGTGCCAGTGTTTTACAGTTGGTCAACAGGTAGATGGAAGCCGTGATAAAAGCTGCGCTGAAAAGGGCCTGCAGCAGAGTTATTCCCACCAGCCTGGAGGCTGTCGCTCCTACCTGTTCCCACAAAAATTCCTGTCCGATGGTGAAGGCGATGAAACCGAGGGCCATATGTTCTATCAGATGACGCCTAGCCAGGACCTCAGAATCAAGTGCCCCCATAAGGGAGGGTCCCAGAAGTATCCCAACCACCAGATATCCGGTTACAGCTGGCAGGCCAATCCGGGAAGTCAGAGCCCCTGCAGCCAGGCCGGCCAGTATTACAGCGCCAATATGGACAAACATCAGGTATGCTCCTTCATCTGAAAATTATATCCCCATTTATTTTGTCCAGCTGGCCGGGATGGTACCAGATAAATGAAATATTCCCAGAAGCCTGATTGAAACTGGAGAATATCAAGTGCTCCCTCATGAAATACAGACAGCCTCATCCTTTCAACATGGGAGAGGGATTGAGGCTGCTGGATGGAAACATACACCTTATCGGAGAATATGTGTGTGATATCTGGTCAGGTAAAAAGGGGCTGAGTCATAACATCATTAGGTGCTTTTGTTCTGTTGGTCACTGCGGCATACTCATTAGCGGAATGGACGCAGGCGCAGAGGAAGGACGCCTTTGGTCACCAGATAAAAGGGTAGGTAATGATAGACTCTATTGCTGTCTCAGGGCATTACACTCAAAAAAAGGTGTGTGATTTCCAAAATAATTTATTTTGGGTATGAATTTGTTGCCGAGATTTTGTGAACAATATATTTGCCTTAAAGACTTCTATCTGACAAACACATGAATTCAATAACTGCCGTGGTAAATGCCTCACAGCTTCATCATCTGAAAGTAATGTGTCTACACAGGCCTGACTGGATTTAATGAAGCACATGAACTGGTCTGTTTTTCGAGGAAAGATGTAAGGGAAGTCCTGACTGACACTTGTTGGTTGTTAATCCGTGACACTGGTAAGTTTTATGTTCCCTTGGTTTACTGACCGGAGCACAATGTGGGGGGCACAGTCGGGGAGTTTGATTTTGGAGTCTGCCTCGATTTACGCACAGCAAATCCAGGGGTATGACTATACCAAACTCCCCCACTTCATCTTGGAATAAGACATAGCAATATCTTTGTTAGTGAATATTATTACTTCTGTTATTGTTATTACAGTGATTAGAGCCGTGTGCAGCAGATAAAACAAAAACGATTTGAAACTATGCTATAAACTGAGAAACAGTAGAACTGATACTTTCTCCGAAGTAGTTAAACGATGCCCAAAAACCGGGATACAGGGATTCGGACTCAGCGGGATTCATATTCATGAGACGGAACACCACAAAACCTATAATTGTGATGAAGCCCAAGACAACCAGACCTTCAGTTGCAGAAAATCCATCATCATCAGAAATAAGGGAATTAAAAAGACTGAACATTAATATCATCCTCTCTATATTTGGATAAAAGTAACTAAGTTATCGTTATTATAGCATATGTTTTCGTTCAAGAAAAGGGTAAATTCCGAATATCGCAGTTAGCGATGCCTGAATTGCGTTATCCAGAGATTCAGATGGGTGATATTGAGGTAACCGTCCAGTGGATACAACGGTGTGTTATGCAGTGCTGTGGTGAGACAGCGTGTTTTGAACGAGATTGAGGTGCTGGAATCCGAAGAAAACGGAATGGAAAAGGGGTCAGCATGCATCTCAGCTGACCCCTCACTCGATGGAATAAACTTCTGAGCAGTTAGTGAACCTTCAGTGAGATTATCATTTGGACATATACTGCCGGTGCTATTTCACGCAGTCTATTATATGTTGATCCAGGTCGGGGAACTGCTGAAGCCAATCAATTCTTTCCCGCCTCAGATTTTCAATTCGGCTCTTATATTCATCGCCTGACATGTATGATTGAGGTAAGTACCTCTCTACATCAAGACCGGGAATGGATGAGGGTATTTCATAATTCCAGTCCGGGTCATTTTCCCATCTGATGCTGTCCCTGGCCAGTTCTTTTATGATGGTAGCCGAATCCTCAACAGTTATGTCCTTTTCAAATCCCACTTTTCCGGTGTTGAGCAGATAACAATCAATATCGGGGTTTTTCTTCAAAAATTCAAGCAGCCGGGTTCCTTCCTCAGCTTCGGGACCAATGATGAAAGGATTGGTTCCCACCTCACGTCGGGCCTGTCCCGCCTTTTCTGGATCGCCAGCTGAAGTTTCTTCAGACTCTCCCAACATAAAAAAGGCTGCAGATTGCTCAGCCGTCATCCGGGCGACGGGTGGTAGAACATCTCTGCGCCGGGTTATGAAAATAAGGTTAGATACCTGAGGCAGATTTATATCGTCATCGGTGAACCTGAATTTTCTGCGCGGGACAATAGCCCGGCCATTGCCGGTCAGCGTTGAGTCCTCAAAGTGGGGGACACCTTCTGAGTCCACTGTCACATTTTCAAATAAAGCTTCAGGGGATTTTGCCGCTTCATAGATCAGGGTTTGTTCTTCCGACAGGCCCCTGGTCTTGATGAAAAACCCTGCTTCAGACCCGTAACATTCCCCCTGGTCATTCATTACTACCACGTCGTCCTGGCGGATTACCACCCGTTCTTTCCCATTAAGAAAATGATCATGGGTGGTGAGGGTGGTTTTTCCGGTGCCGCTCAGGCCGAAAAGCAGAAACCCTTCATCGGTGGTGTCGTCGTGGTTTTGCGGGCAGACACGCAAAACTTTGCTGCCAGCGTGAAAGCCCAGATGACCCACCTTTTTCTGTCTGTACATAAGCATCCGTAAAAACGATTTTTTGGCCTCACCAAAATAGTCTGTACCGAGTATGTAAGTGACACCAGCTTCGGGGTGGGCGAATATTTTTCGTTCCGGCCATTCGGGAACGTAGATGCTCAAAAAATCAGGTGTGCGATCGGGATTTTTCGGTTCAAAAAGTGCTTTTGTCCACATATAAGCCAGCCGGGGATAGTCGGCTGAGACAAAAAGACGGCAGTGCGACTGAACACATGAATCATATCCCACCAGGCGGTCAACCTGGATAAGCTTTTTGTTTGCAAGGTAATCTCTGACTTCAGCAGCAAGGCGGGCGGCCTCATCCAGAGATATAGCCTGCTGGCGTTGGCCCAGGGAAACACCGTCATCCACGATATAAGTGTCTTCTGCGCTCCTGCTTCTCACTTCAGAAATGAAATTGATGCTACCATATATGGTTTCCTGATGGTCCTGCTGCAGGCACATGTCACGAAGTTCGGGCTGTGAAGGATTATTCATTGCTCGGGGGAATTGTACCCCCCTGGAGAACTCATCCATTTGCAAGACTCCTCTCGTTTCTGCCTCCTTTTGTTTTAAGTATGTTTTAGTCAGTTGTATAGTGTCAAGATGTGCATTGAACACTTGCCGGTACGAGTTGCTGTAGGTTCCACCCATACTCGAGAAATCGCATATGAAGTGAACCATGCTTCCTCAGAACTTTACCACCTGGTGGGTGTTTAAAAAACCAGCCCCCCGATACTGACCTTCCTGCAGGTGCGTGAGCATGAACCAAGCGAATCAGCTGCGGTACTCGATTCACTGCCAGTCGGCAGCTTGGAAATGTACTTAAATCCTCCCTCATCATATTGTCCCCACTCATGTTGTAGGCCGGGGACACATCTTCCTTCAGCGGCTCGGGCAGGGGTGACGGAAGGTTGTGTTATGCGTTTATAGCGGGCTGACGATATTTTCCTGCACATATTCCTCAAGGGCATTCCGAAGATTTTTTCGACTGTGTATGCGGCGAAATTGTGCCGCAGTTGAAGCAGGAGATTATCTGTTCGGGAGGAAATACTTATATCCCAAGCGAACGTACGAACCAGAACCCATCACCCTGACTCATCTCATGACCCATACCCCGGGTTTTAAGGTCAGGAAAAGGGTTGTTTATGCTGTCTTCTGACGAGATGGTCTCCTTTAAAGATTGCCTTCACAGCAGGGTCCCCGCCGGGGGTGTCCGATTTCAAAGTCCAGGTATTCGTTGATGTCTTCCTCCAAGTGAATCGGTGAATAGTTCCTCATTCTACCATATGCATAACTGCCGTCCGGCTAAACAGTTTAGAAGTTGGTCCGGATCGAAAAGTGAACTTTCTGTGTGGATCAATCGGGGTGAGGTCTTTCAGAACGGCGTACCCGTTCCTTCAACATAGCGGTCCGTCCATCCCCAACAACGGAAGCAACAGCTGCCGGGATGCTGTGTTCATACATCTGACTGGCTAAAACTCCGCCAACGAACGCTTCCAGTTCAGCGTTGTATACAGTAGAGACAGCAGCGGACCGGTTGCTGCGAACACCGTCATGCTGCATAGCAGGGAGGCGACAACCTCACAAACGTTCTTAATGCTATATAGGATATTCAACCTACTCTTTTAATTTTTCATATATTACACATCAGCATAATGGATTTGCAGCTGAAAAAGCAGGGGAAAGCATTCATTTGCCTTCTGGCTTTCCCCTTGAGGCGTACCACATAAAACTCTCCCAGTTTGAACAGCCAGGAGAACACTTGGGAAGCGAACAGGTTTCGCAGCCGGTGAGCGTTCTCAGGATGGCCTGTATCTGTGTCGCCTGCTGTCTCATGCGCTTGATTTGTTGTCCTATCTGATTTATCTGCTCACCCATAACAGCCTGGCTATGAGCAAACTGTTCTGGGGACTGTTGTTCTGGTCTTGTTAGTATTATGGAACCTATATTCTGCAGGGATAGCCCCTTTTTCTTCAGGGATTGTACCTGACGGATTCTTTGCAGATCCACTGATGTGTACAGACGGAACCTTCCTCCTGCCGACCGGCAGGGATGAATAAAACCCATTTTTTCATAGCAGCGCAGCGTCTGTACGCTCACCCCTGATTTTCTTGCAGCTTCTCCGATATGGTATAGTTTTTGCTCCGCATATCCTGACATTGTTATCATCCTCAGTGAGCATTGTATGCGCAAGTGGGGGGAATTGGTTCTTGGGAATTCCTAAATATTTTAAAATCGAAATTACTGGGGTGTTGCTATGTATAAACGCTTGGTGGAGTTATCTTAGCTGCGGTGCGAAGTTAAAAGAGTTGAAATAGTAGTGAAGGCGAATTCTACCACATTAACCCAAAGTATTATTGTTGTGGGAGCATAGAGTCACAAGAATATAGAATGCAAAGATTGTGAATCAGTTACCTGACATTTTTAACTTGAACGAAGCGACCGTCCATACACCTGCAGATGTATCTTGGATTTTCCAAGCTGTACTCCAGCTAATAGTGATCGTTCGATTTTTACGTCCAAATATTAAGAAAGTCCTGGAATCCTGAAGAGTAAGATCGCGGGGTGAGCCGATGATCCTGGGCCGGTCTGTTCCCATAAGGCACCGGTAGGTCGGGCATCCCCCGCAGAGAAAATCCTCACGCCTCGTCATCCATCAGGTTTTTGCTCACCTCATAGGCGGGGGCGATGACCTCGCCTATCCGCAGATACTCCGCCTCAGTGGGACTGAGGACAATCGGATCCACCCTGGAAATAGCGATTTCGTCGTCTACGAAGCATGACTCATCAACGTGGGTCTGGATGATCTCCCCCAAGCAGGTTCGCATGTCTCCCAGCGTTAGGATCTCGGTCAGACGGCACTCCATGCTGACGGGACATTCCTGTATCATGGGCACATCGCCCAAGTCACCGTAAAAAGTGGTGAAGACCTCGGACTTGTCAACATCGCGCCCCGACACCACTCCCACGTAATCGGTTTCGGCAACCTGCTTAGCTGAGGGGATGTTAACGCTGAATCCATCGCATGCCTCGATCCAATCATAGGTCACGCTCTGGTTGCCGAGGGCCACGGCGATGGTGGATGGTGGTCCTCCGATCATCCCGCAGTATCCAACTGTCATGTAGTTGACCCCCTCGTCCACCTTTATGCCAACGATGACCGTGGGCAGGGGGAAGAGCAGAGCCTTCGATCCGCACGTTATCTTGGACATCAAAAGCACCTTCTTTCCTTGTTTCGCCTCTTTTTCGTGATGTGGTTCTTTTATTACTTGTATTCGATCTTTTGTTGAATCATCCTGCTTAAAAGTTTTGAGCTCCTTCTTGCTGGGTCATGTACCGGTTAACTGGGAGGTGCTTTTAGAGTTAGAGGACGAGGGGCTGCGGCATCTTCGTCTGGTCTGTTTATCACAGACACTCTCATGCAGGGCAGCTCTGCATGAAAACCCATTTAACAAGACCAAGCGTGCAGGAATCGTTTGCAGATTATTCTGCTATTGATGGAATTTACGGCATTTAATTGGGAGGATTTTGTTCTGGCTACGGGAATAAAGCACCATGATTGTACGCCAGCAAGGCAAAGGCGCATATGATGTAGCGACGTGTCAACAGATTACTGCCGGAGGCTTCTCTGGTGAAATGGACTTTCCTGATGATC
>CAZRFK010000003.1:0-14798 GCA_964599275.1 uncultured Clostridia bacterium | reverse complement strand
TGTCAACAGATTACTGCCGGAGGCTTCTCTGGTGAAATGGACTTTCCTGATGATCTTATGCTGGATGAAATGATCAGGGAGGTCATGACGCCCGAGGTTCAGCAGGTGCTCGCACAGGTGCAGCGTTTGTGCTTTCATCTGCCACTTTCTGTGCGGCACTGTTTATTTTGCGCGCACGGTTTGTTGACCAGGAGATTGCCAGCGCAGCAGCGGAGATGCCAGTTGAAGTTGACGTTCTCATTGATACGGTCGATTACATATCCTCTTACTTCCTGACGGTACCGATGATCGTGGGCGGATTGGGACTGCTCTGTGTGGTTGGAGCTTTGGTTGCAGGTAATATAAGATAAATTGGCGTACAGTGGTTGGATAAATTCCAGTTGTGTTTTGCTTTATAATTCACCTGTCCCTGCAGGCGTATCCCGTCTGTGGGGCTATGTTTTTCACCTTCTGGTCAATTGATTGAAACTTAGTTTCTCTTTTGCAGCTTTCGTTTGCTGAGAGTGATAGTTAAAGGAGGAGACCAATGACGTTGAAGGGCAAATTACAACAAGAAGCAAAGCGGCTGGGGTTTTCTGACCTGGGCGTAGCGGATCCGGACGAATTTTCAAAACACCCCAGGGTTCCCAGGCCTGAATCTGAGGATGAGTATTACGAGCTGCCGGAGGAGGTATGGCCAGGATGTCGTTCAGTAGTAGTTGCTGCTTTGCACGTCACAGAAGAAGTTCTGGATGCACTGGTGGATACGGATAGCCTCAGGGCCGTCTTTTACAATGAGGTGATAAATCACCGCCTGCACCTGCTGGCAGAATGGCTGTCAGAACAGGGATATACTTCGCTGGTTTGTCGCGGAATTTCATACAAACGGGCTGCTGTTCTGGCCGGGTTGGGCCATATAGGCAAAAATACTTTGGTGGCTCACCCTCAGTACGGTTCCAATGTCCGTTTCGGTGTAATGCTTACCGATGCCTCTCTTTCTTTCAATAAGGCTGGTGATCCTTTCAGGTCGCAGCTGTGTACCGGTTGTGACCGGTGTGTCTCTGTGTGTCCGGAGGATGCGCTCTCTGATTATAAGCTGGATTTTTCCCGGTGTATGGTAGCAGCAGAGGAGGGGAGCCGCAGGCTGCGGGCTGAAAATCTGCAGAAGCGTGGCATTTTTTCAGTGGAGTGTAATCTGTGTCAGAAGGTCTGTCCGCTTAACTGCTGAGTTATCGTGAGCATACCCTTTCATAGAAGGAGCGGGGAGGGGTAGTCTATACCCCTCCCCCTCACAGACAGACCTTCAGGAAATTTACAGCGGCAGTTCGAACAGTTCGCGGTCAAACGTGGTGAAGGTTTCTGTTCCGTCCTCGGTTATCAGCACAATGTCCTCCACCCGCAGATAATATTCCCCGGGCAGCCACAGCTTCGGTTCTATAGCCATGGTCATCCCCGGCTGCAGGGCATCATCCCATTCGGGGTTCAGGCGCGGGTTCTCATGCAGATCCACCCCGATCTGATGACCAAGTCCCCTTCCAGGCAGGCGCGCCCGCAGGCGATCGCCGTAGTCGCGTTCATCGAGCGCTTCTTCTATGGTGTCGAACAATTCGCTGACCGTCATTTCATCAGGTCCCATCCTCTGTATCAGCTGGCACTGGGACTCCTGTAGGGCGCGGTAGGCTCCCGAGATGTGATCGGGGGCCGGCCCGCAGTAAAAGGAGCGGCCGAAATCGGAGCAGTATCCTTCAAGCACAAAGCCAAAGTCAAAGGCTATGGATGTTCCCGGCACCAGCCCCTCATCTTTGGGGTACACAAAGGGTTGGTCGGTGGGCTCGGTGTCGGATTTTACAAAGGCGGCCGTCGGGGAAAATGATACATCTTCTGCTCCCAGGCTGGTTCCCACTTCGGCGATCATCTCCTCCAACCTGGTTTGAGTGATGCCGGGCCTTATGTGATCGACTATTTCTTCCATTACCTCATCGCACATGGCCGCAGCCCTTCTGAGAACCTCTATTTCTTTTTCATCCTTGCAGTAGCGCAGTTTTTCACCAACATGCTGCGCACTGCAGATATCAGCCTTTGGCTGCGCCTCAGCAGCCAGTTCAGTTAAATAGCATTCAGCGCGCTCCGGTCCGGTGCCGATGCGGCCATCCGGAAGCAAGCTGTCCAGAATGTCGACCACCTGTTCCGGGGAATCAACCACGCTGACGTTTACTGGAGACTTCTCTGCCAGATGCGTAGCAGAGGCAGGCACTATTACCCGCGGTTCAGTATTTCTGGCGGCAATGAGCAGGCAGTCGGGTTCAGTGGGTTCTTGTTCCCGCCGCCATTTTACCGGTACGCCGGTGAAATAGCGGAAGTTGGGGCCGGTGCTGTAAATGAGGCCGTCAAAAGATTCCTTGTGCATAGCCTGCTGCAGTTTGTTCAACCTTTCAAGATAGTTCAAATAAAGTTACCTCCTTTTAGGTGTTTTTCTCTGTTTTAGTCGCAGATGACAGGTGAGCATCCGAATTTACCCTATCTGCAGGCTGCAGTGGTTTTCGAGGTGCCGGTATCGGCTATTACTTTTCTGCACGGTCGGGACCAGTACCACAGGGCGAATGATTCTCCGGCCAGTGCGGCCGGCAACACTACCCCGGCTATCAGGTAACCGGAAATGTCCGTCACAGAAGCGGCCAGATTCATGGCGCCAACCAGTATGATCAGGTTGGCAAACGAGGCGCCGTTGACCGGCCATGTTTTCTCTGTCTTTATCAAAAGCCCCTGATAGTAAGCCTGAAACGCCCGGATGAGGGGCATCAGAGCCAGAAACTGCAGGGAGATGTTGGCCGCTATGAGAGTGCCACCCGTCAGTCCTATGATGCTGCCGTGGTACAGGTTGGCCAGCGGGGTAAATGCCACCGCAGACATGAATATTGTAAAGCCAACTGCAACTGCAGCGCTGAAACTTTTGAGTTTGTCCAGTGATTCTTCATCCTCTACCAGGGTCAAAAATACTTCCCGCAGCATTCGCAGATGGTTGGCCAGTATGGATGCTGTTCCCATGGCAACCGGGAAGGCGGCCAGAGACAGGACCGGCCTGTAGGCCCGGGCTATACCGCTGAGCATGAGCGGACGGGCAGCGGTGCGGAGTACGCTGGTCAGGGCCAGAGGAGCAAAAAACTTCACAAACCCGGCCACGCTGCGGGCTCCCTCGGGTGTTTCCTCCGATACAGGAGGGAGGCTTTCATGAGTAAGGAGTACGCGGCTGGCGATGACGGCTATAACCGCATCCACCAGTACACCGATTACCAGGGCGGCGCTGCCAATAACTACCCCGTAACCGGGAAACCTCTGGTTGCCCACCATTACCACCAGGATCATGCTTACCAGTCGCGCCCCGGTGCCCCAGCCCACCACGGCGGTCCAGCCGAACTTCACCAGAATCCCCTGGTAATACCGCCGGATGCCGATCAGCGCCGGCCACAGCAAAAGCACCGCCAGACCCGGGCGGGCCTCCGAGGCCACCAGTTCAGGATAACCCAGGACCTGTTCAAACAGGTACTGATACAGTGGAGTCACAAAGGTGATAACTGCTGTGATGACGGTAAGGGCGGCCGATATGGCCAGCATGCAGTTGCGGGTGAGCCGGTAGGCTTTCTGGTCGGTCACCAGCGCGTTGGCCGCAGGCAGCAGCATTATAATTGGTGATTCCAGAAGAACAGCAGTGTAAAAAGCCATCCCGTAAGCTGCAAGGGTTATGTCGGGATCCTTCAACCTTGCCAGCCCCGCCTGCACTATGGGTTGACCGGCCGACATCATGAGCCCGCTCAGCAGAAGGGGTAAAAAGAACACGGCAATCTTTTTATAGGACAGTTCCTCTTCTGACACCGATAAATCAGACTCCGCAGTTTTCACAGTGGGTGCGACCTGCCTTTCTCAGCGGTCATAATTGACGCCGCTTTCTAACTCTGTACGTCTGCAAAAAGTGCATAATTTCTCCCTGTCGTACAATACTTGCTTGCGGCTCGAAGATCAGCGATGAAGATGCCTGAGTATACTGCATTCAATTGTTCGAATCTTTCAAGTGCTTACTGTACCAGTTGAGTATTCGCTTCAGATAATCCTGCAGGTGTTTTTTCTCCCTTATTCCGTGTCCCTCACGGGGGTATATCACCAGGCGAACGGGTGTGTTTCCGTGCTCGCGCAGGGCCCGGAACAGTTCCTTGGCCTGACCCACATCGCAGCACTGGTCTTTTTCCCCGTGCAGTATCAACGTGGGCGTATGTATCTGGTCGGCGTAGGTTATGGGAGAGTATCTGGTGAACATGTCGCTGGCGTAGGGGTCTGCATCGTGAAACTGGCTGGCGTAATTGGGGCGATCGCTGGTGCCGTAGAAGCTGAGGACGTTAACTATGCCCGCGGACATGATGGCAGCCCTGAATCGGTCGGTCTGACTTATGGCCCACGCGGTCATATAGCCGCCGAAGCTGCCTCCACCGATGCCTATCTGTTCCGGATCAGCTATACCCAGCTCTATGCAGTGGTCCACCCCGGCCATAATGTCGCAAAAATCACCCTCACCTACATCTCCCACATTGGCACTGGAAAAGCTGGTTCCCCAGCCAGCGCTGCCGCGGGGGTTTGGTAAAAGCACACAGAATCCGCGTGCGGCCAGAAGCTGCGCCCATGAACCTGGAGATGCTGAAAACCCCTGTTTGTGCAGGGAGGTGGGACCCCCGTGCACCCGTACCACCAGGGGATAGCGCTCACCCTGTGTGTATCCGGGGGGTTTGACCAAAAGACCCTGAATCTCCAGACCATCGGGAGCCGGCCATGTAACAACCTCAGTTTGTCCCAGCTTGAAGGATTCTGCACAGCTGTTTACGGAGGTCAGACAGTGCAGCTGCAGCTGTTCATTGGAAGGGTCCTCGACGTCACAGTCTGTTTGGTCAAGGTGGCCCAGCCAGACCTCCGGGGGACTATTGGGACTTTCAACAGCCATGGCCAGACGCTGTGTGCAGCTGTCCAGAGAAAATCGGGCGCGTCCGGGAGTGGCCCGGCCGCTTTGATGCACCTTCTCGCAGGTGACCTCATCACCATCCAATTTTATCCGTCCCAGCATCAGGTCTCCCTCGCAGTAGCTGCTGAAAAACAATTTGTCGTTGTCAGTCCACTGCAGCCAGTTGGCGCTGAAGGATGCGTTGGGCGTCAGACATTCCGGCTTATTATCTGCATCTGCGCTTTTTACCCAGATGTCTCCAGTTACCAGTCCCGGGTCACTGCAGGTGCAGGTTATAAAGGCCACCCTGTCACCGCCGGGAGACCAGGTCGGACAGGCTATCTGTACATCACAAGGAGGTAAGTAAAGCCGGCGCGGCTCGACAGGTTCATCCTCATGAGGGTGCTCGGGAATACCCCACACCGCAAGGTGTGCGCTGTACCACGAGTGCAGATGCGGTTCATCCGAAACCAGGGCAACTATGTTTTCGTTCTCTTCGCAGATGTCAAATTCCCAGATATGCAGATCCTGGGGGCTGATTATGGTGGCCGTATCTGCTTTTATATCCGCCAGCCACAGCTGCTGATACTTCCCTTCCTCTTCAAAGACTATGCGGTCGTCCCTTTCCTCTGCCCGCCGTTTTTCTTCCTCAGTTTCAGGTTGGGTGACCAGCAGGACCAGGTGGCGCCCGTCCCCCAGCCACTGCATATGTTCAACGTTACCTTTGATGCCATGGATGGGGACTGCTTCCCCGCCGCCTGCCCTAAGCAGGTAGGGCAGGTGGATTCCCTTGGAGGGATCACTGCGGTCGCTCATAAAAGCCAGATCGGAAGGTAGTGCCCCTTCACTGGATTCTTTCAGTACTGGAGACCAACGGGGCATGCGGTTGCTGACGTTTTCGTGAACCAGGGGTCGTTCATCCCCGCCATTTACGGATACCATCCATATGTGCGATATGGGGTTGGCGTTGTCATCTATCTTGCAGTGTTGCGAAGATGTAAAAGCGACCTGACTGCCGCCGGGTGATATCTGTGCATCTGAAGTTTTCTGCAAGGAAAAGACGTTTTCAAGTTCCAAACATGAAGAATTCTCTGTCAATCAATTCACCTCCGGTAATATCTGCAATGGCTCAGTCCTACCCGTCAGGCAAGGACAAAGAAGCACCATCTTTCAATATGATCTACTGGTCCATCTTGTGTCCGCAGCCTCTAAAACATTGTCTGTTATTGGTTTCCTCATTGGGCTTTGCATACCTGCTGATATGTTAAGCACCAAGGCAGCTAATATCTGAGTAGGGTAGGGAGATTTGCGCCAGCATGTAGATATTTCTAAGAAATGAGTGATGGAATGATATGCTTTTGTTGATGTCATCTGTGTGGGCATGCAGGGCACCTGACCTTGTAGATAACTGGCGTTTTTACTGTTTGCATCGAAAGAATTACTAAAACGCGTTGATATGTTTTGGATAGTGCTAGTTTTTGAAAATGCTTGGATAAACATAGTTGACCCGCAAAGGTCAGATACAGCAGCAGATCCTGTCAGGTTGATGAGGGTCTGCTGCTGATTTTATGGAGTGAATCCTGTGAAACTGACAGCTGCTCAGGACACCCCGTTTAGCTGGACATCCAGCCGCCGTCCACCATGAGGTTTTCCCCGGTAATGTAGGTAGCCTCATCACTGGCCAAAAATAAAGCTGCATTGGCCACATCTTCAGGTTTTCCCAGACGGGGCATGGGCGTTCTGGATTTTGAATACTTTAGTGGATCTGCATCAGAGATAGGTTTACCTGTCAGTATGCGTCCGGGGGCCACGGCGTTGCATATTATGTGCTCCTCGGCGTAGTCGGAAGCTACCTGCCGGGTCAGGTACACAACACCGCTTTTGGAAACACCGTAGGCGAAGTTGTTGGGGGCGGCGATCATCCCGTGTTGGGAGGATATGTTGATGATTTTCCCGCGGGCTTCAGCCCGTACCTCCTGTTGAAGCATCTGCTGAATGGCTCTCTTGCAGCCGAAAAATACTCCAGTCAGATTTACTCCCATAACCTGTTCCCATTCCTGCTGGGTTGTCTCAAGCAGGGGTTTGTCCACAGCTGTTGCGGCATTGTTGACCATTATATCCAGGCGGCCGTGTTCGGATACAGTAGTTCCAATCAGCGAATCCACATCATCCCACTGTGACACGTCCGCTTTGATGAATTTGACGCTTCCCCCCATGGATTCTATTTTGGAAACTGTGGATTCACCGCCCTCGCGCGGATCTTCCCTGATGTCAGCTATCACCACCTTCGCGCCTTCTTCGGCGAATTTGATGGCGATTGCTCTACCGATCCCTGAAGCTCCTCCGGTGATGACAGCAACACGATCATTTAATCTCTGGTTCAATGGTGGTCTCCTTTCTGTGGGTTTTCTAGCGACCGTAGACGTTCATTTCGAATTGATCTTACTCTGTCATTCAACGGTGGTAAAGATCAGCAGGGGCTAAGTGATGGTGAAAAAGACAGTTCTTATCGCCAGGAAGCACCTGATATCCCACCCTACCACCAGGCGACGATAAGCACAGAGGTAGGAGGAGGATGCCCCGGACATCATCTCTGTCCCGCCAAAGCAGCTGTGCGGGAAGGGTCAACCTGGAATCGGCACAGATGTGCGGCTGGCCGATGGCAGGAATGAGCCTTACTTGGCAGAACTAAAACAAAAAAAAGGAGTCTGAATCGACCCGCTTGAAGTGCCCAATACGGTGTTTTTCGAGGAATGGTTATGTGCAGGCGGATTTTAGTTTATCGTATACTTACAGGTATTACAGGAAGGGAGTCGAGATTATGTCTGAGACAAAACAAACTGGCAGGACACAAGTTTCCCTGATAAAAGCGGAAACCAGAGAAGAAGGTGTAAAAAAGAGCGTTGATGCTCTGGCTGTTAATCCAGTCAAGGATAAAAAGGTAATGCTCAAGCCCAATTTTAACACCGCCGACCGCTATCCGGGTTCCACCCACCCGCAGACCCTGCGGGAACTGATAATTTACCTGCAGGAGATGGGGGCCGACCAAATAACCATCGGAGAGAGAGCCGGTCCCCCCAACACCGCGGAAGTAATGGAGGATTTGGGAGTTTTTCAGCTGGCCGAGGAACTGAATGTGGATATTGTCAACTTCGATGAACTCAGTTCAGATCAACTGGTGAAGGTGGAAGTGCCTGATGGTCACTGGGATGACGGATTTGTGGTACCCCGCGCACTGAAAGAGGCCGAATGTGTGGTTTCTACGCCCTGCTTGAAAACCCATCAGTACGGGGGAGTTTTCACCATGGCCCTGAAACTCGCTGTGGGGATTATACCCAAGGAAAACACCGACTACATGAAGCAGATGCACGACTCGCCTGATATGCGCAGGATGATAGCCGAGATAAATGTCGGATACAGCCCTGACCTTATAGTTCTTGACGGCATGGAGGCCTTCGTCGACGGCGGACCCATGGAGGGTACCAGAAAAAGGGCAGATCTATTTCTGGCCGGAACTGACCGGATAGCCGTTGATGCAGTCGGGGTTTCAATCCTGAAAGAACTGGGCAGCACTCCGGAGATAATGGACAAAAAGGTTTTCCAACAGGAACAGATCAGCCGGGCTGTTGAACTGGGACTGGGAGTGTCCTCTCCCCAGGACATAGAGATAATCACTGATGAAAACCCCGAAAGCCAACAATATGCTGAAAAGATCAGCAGCATTTTGAAAGAGGGCTGATGTTTAATAAGGGGGGATTCTGAAGTTTATAGCTGACGATTGTAAAAAGGAGCTGCACAGGGGGATTTAAAATGAGCATTGATGTACACAATCACTTTTACCCACCAGCATATCTTGATGCCCTGAGGACCGGGGAATACAGGGCACAGCTGCGCGATGATGAGGACTCAGATGACCCCATCCTGGCTTATTCTGGCGATTACAATATCCTGGTTCCGGGCCACCGCGACCTGTCGGCGCGTATCGAGGATATGGATGAGGTTGGTATGCAGTCACATATACTGACTCTCACCACACCCGGAGTGCACATTGAAAAGCCAGAGCGGGGGGTGGAGTTGGCCAGGATAGTCAATGAGGATTTTGCCGAGATCTGCCGACGGCACGCAGGGAGATTTTACGCTTTCTGTGCCCTTCCGCTGCAGAATCCGGAAGCGGCGGCTGAGGAGCTGGAATATGCAGTCTCCAACCTGGGTCTGCACGGTGCGGTCCTTTTTACCAACATCAATGGAAAAGCGCTCGATCACCCCTCCTTCGAGCCGGTATTTGCTGCAGCAGAAAAACTGCAGGCACCGCTTTTAATCCATCCGACTTCTCCTGATGAGCAGGGAATACTGGGGGATTATCGTCTGGTACCGCTTCTGGGCTTTCTTTTTGACACCACTGCCATCATTGGACGGATGGTGTTTGGGGATATATTCGAACGTCATCCCGACTTGAAACTGATCGCAGCTCATCTGGGCGGCACACTTCCCTATGTGGCGGAGCGGATGGACCGTGGTTACCGGGTATATCCCGAGATACAGGATCTGATACCCCATCCTCCCTCACACTATCTTGCGAGGCTGTACTACGATACGGTGAACTTTGAACCTGGTGCTCTGGATTATGCCGCCGGATGGGCTGGTCATGACCATCTTCTGGTGGGTTCTGACTATCCGCACCAGATAGGGGATATGAGGCGAGCCTTAGATGCGGTAAAAGGTATGGACCTCACTCAAAAGCAGAAAGAAGCCGTCCTGCGGGGCAATGCTCAGAAGATTCTGGTCAATATGGGTGAATGAAGCCAAGACAAGTCAAACTATGCCTTTCAGATATCATTCCCCCGGACCCAGTTTGTGTGCGGGGGAATGCAGCTTTTTTCTGCTCATTCAACGAAGCTTAACGCAGGGAGATGGCACACATTATGGATTGGACCATTTGTCAGGGTGTTTTACGCACCCTGATGGGGTGGGGCAGGTCATTCGGAAGAGGTATTCATTAATCGTTCACCCAGCTGCTGAACAGTCACATCCTGCATTACATCGACGAGCTGGCTCTGCGCCCGGGCCCACACTTCATGCAGTGGACAGTTATCATCATTGGGACATTCATTGTTTCCCAAAAGACAGCTGTTGATGGCGATGGGGCCTTCAACAGCCTCCACTACCTGACATACGGTGATCTCAGAGGGATCGGCGATGAGGATGATTCCTCCTCCCGGTCCCGGCTTGCCCCTTACCCAACCCTCTTTGCGGAGAATGCTGGATATCTGCGGCATCAGGTTTTCCGGAAGACCGCGGGCCCCCGCTATTTTCCGGATGGGAACTGGTTTACCCTCATCCTGCGCCGACAGGTGAGCCAGCATCAGTATGGCGTATTCAGCTTTTTTGCTGATCTGCATATAGATTTCTCTCCTTTTGAAAAATATACAGTACGGGGCCGAGAGAATCAAATGATTCGGCCCCGCGTGTGATGGTCTCTTTGTGCAGGTCGGTTCTTACTGGCCGGCCATCATGGCTTCTACGTCTTCGTCCACTTCACCGATGGGTTTCATATCGAATTCATCCACCAGCACCTGCAGTACGTCGGGGGAGACGAAGGCTGGGAGGGTGGGGCCAAGTCGAATTCCCTTTACACCAAGATGCAACAGGGCCAGAAGGACGGCTACTGCTTTCTGCTCATACCAGGCTATGTCGAAAGAAATCGGCAATTCGTTGATGTCGTCCATCTCGAAGACTTCGGCCAGCTTCTGGGCCACGACTACCAGGGAGTAAGAGTCATTGCATTGTCCGGCATCCAGCACCCGTGGTATACCGCCGATGTCTCCCAGATCCAGTTTGTTGTATCGATACTTGGCGCAACCTGCGGTCAATATAACTGCATCCTCGGGCAGGTTTTTGGCTACCTCAGTATAGTAATCTCTGTCGCTGTGGCGTCCGTCACAACCGGCCATGACTATGAATCGCCGGATGTGTCCTTCCTTGATTGCTTCTACCACATCATCGGCTGCTGCCAGCAGGGCGTTGTGAGCGAATCCGGTGGTTACGCTTCCTTGTTCGAGCTGTTCGGGAGGACTGCACTGCCTGGCGTGTTCAATAATCTGTGAGAAGTTCTTGCCGTCATCGCAGCAGGATTTTGGAATGTGGGTCAGGCCCGGGAAACCGACCGGACCGGTGGTATAGACGCGGTCCTTGTAGGAATCCTCCGGTGGTACCAGGCAGTTGGTGGTCATGAGGATGGGACCGTTGAATTTTTCGAATTCTGTAATCTGCTGCGGCCAGGTGCCTCCATAATTGCCGGCGAAATGCTCATATTTTTTGAATTTGGGATAGGCCTGCGCTGGAAGCATTTCACCGTGGGTGTAGATGTCAACGCCGGTTCCTTCGGTTTGCTTCAGCAGCTCTTCTAAATCCTTCAGGTCGTGTCCGCTGACCAGAATTCCGGGACGGTCGCCGACCTCGCAAGAAACTTCTGTGGGTTCGGGATGACCATAGGCATCAGTATTGGCTTCATCCAGCAGCGCCATGGTATTGACGGCGACTTCTCCCGCCTCCAGATTCAGACCCACCAGGTCCTCGACGCCCAGGGAGTCATCAGTGGTGGCAGCCAGAGATTTCATCATGAAGGAGTAAATTTTGGGGTCTTCTTTGCCCAGGACGGCAGCATGGTATGCATAGGCTGCTATTCCCTTGACGCCGTAGGTCAGAAGTTCCCGCAGTGAGCGGATATTTTCATCTTCGGTCTGCAGTACTCCCACTTCGGCGGCTTTTTCCCCCAGCCCGTTTTCTGGTGACCATCTGGCGGCATCAGGCAGCGAATCACAGCAGGTGTCCTGCCGAAGCTTTCGGGCTTCATCCCGCAGGTTGAGACCCTGTTCAATTTTTTGCTGGAAGTACTCTGCATCAAAATTGACATTGGTGACGGTGCTGAAAAGAGCTTTTGAAACAAAGCGTCCAAACTTTTCCGGAGGAGTTTCTCCGCTTTTATGCAGTATTTCTACATGGAGTGAGATTCCCTTGAGTACGTGGATGAGCAGATCCTGCAAATTGGCGGTTTCGGGAGGTTTCCCGCATACGCCTCTGAAATCGCAACCTTCGTTGTTGGCTGTTTCCGAACACTGAAAACAGAACATCTTTTTGTTAGTCATAATATTTAACGCCTCCAATTACTTATTAACTAAGTTAATAACCAGTTCAGTTATCATTATGTATGGCTCAGAGCGATATGTCAAGCCAAAATCACAGAATGAACCTACATCTGACTATCTGGTCTTTGCATTCAGGTTGGCTACCAACCCGCTGGGCTTCAATCTTTTCCTTTCATGTACGATGACACTAGTACCAGGGGCACACCAAGCAGCCTGTAAGTGTTTACCCGGAAATCATATTTCACATAGATAAGGGAGGTGTCCACAATGGATAAAACTACGATAGATTCAGAGATCAAGGTAATACTGTTTCGGCTTGGCGGACAGCTGCTGGGCCTGCAGATCACCCACGTGAGAGAAGTACTGAAGTATCAAAAGCCAACGCCGGTGCCCGATTCACCCCTGTGGGTGGTGGGAGTGTTGAATGTAAGCGGTCGCATTTTACCGGTGGCTTCTCTGAGCGACTGTCTGTACGGAAAGACTTACGATGATGCAAACACATCGCACCTGCTCAACATAGACGTGGATGGACAGGAGGTGGCCCTGACCGCCGATGAAGTTACTGCCATTCGCACTTTTCCGTCCGAGCTGGTTACTGACCCGTCTGGCCTTGCTTCTGGAATATCTTCTGCCCTGGTGGAGGGGATAATACGTCCGGAAAATGAGCAGGACAGTGAGGTTATCCTGCTTATAGACCCCGAAAAACTGGTGGACCGGGATCTAATGGAGGAGGTGGTAAGTGCGGAGACAGTCTGATTGAATTCTATAAAACAACTACTTGGACAATATCGGTTTGATACTTTGATCCAGTCTGACCATGGGAGGTTATCTTGATGAAAAATGTTTTAGGGATCTTCTCCAAGTCCCTTTCCCGAAAGCTAATAGCGCTGTTTCTCATTTTCGGAGTGCTGCCGGCCGTTTTGATAGGAGTATTCAGCTTTATAAACGGCTCAAATAATATAGAAGGGGAAGTTTACTCCAAGTTAAACATGTTTGCCGATGCCGCTGACGCCGAGCTCGAAGCGTATTTTTCTGAAAGAGAAGGAGATGCGACCGTACTTGCCACCACCCGGGATGTATATCAGAGCATGAACCTGCTGCAGGAGGCAGGCTGGGATACAGAGGACCCGGTCTGGCAGGAACGGCTGGATATACTGGATGACCTGGGGCCAGTTTTTGTCGAGGAGTACGGTTTTGCACAGGTCTTTGTGACAGACCCGGCCGGAGAGATAGTTTATGACTCCACTGATGAAATAGTGGGGGCTGATGTATCCGGGCGTGACTACGTGCAGGGGTCGCTGACCGGGCAGCTCAGCTGGTCGGATCTTTTTTATTCTGACATTATCTACGAAAACTGCATGGTTGTTTCGGCGCCGATAAGATCAGGGGGAAGCTCTGGTGAGGTGATCGGAACTGCTAATCTGCTGATGAATCAGGATGGAATTGATGCCGCGGTGCATGATGGTCTGGAAAATCTGGGCGAGACAGCTGATGCATACCTGGTTGATCAGAACGGCCTCCTATTGACCAATACCATGCTGGGTGAATACGTAGACGGAGCAGCGCTGCAGGAGAGTATAGATACTGATGCGGTGCAGACGCTCGCGGGTCCAATAGGCAGCGGGGAAATGAATTTTTCCTATCAGGGAGAATATGATGAGTACCGCGGAGAACCAGTGTTGGGTGCAAACGCAGTCACCATGCTCGGAGACCAACCGGTGGGCCTGATAGTGGAAATAGATCATGCCGAGGCTTTCGCGGGGGTAAACCAACTCAGATTCATCATTTTTGCTGTGTTGGGTGTAGTTGCGGTGGTTATCGGTCTTACAGGATGGTACATGGGTAACGGGATAGTAGACCCAATCTCCCGGGTAAGCGAACAGCTGGGAACTCTGGCCGCTGAGGGTGGAGACCTTACAAAAACGCTGGACGTACAGAGCGATGATGAGGTGGGTCAGCTTGCCGAAAACTTCAACGGATTCCTGGAAAAAATCGAGAATATAGTAATTGGAGTTACCACTTCTACCCATGAATCCAATGAGGCGCTGCAGGTAGTGGTGGAGTCGGCTGACGAGGGTCTGCAGCACACCAATACACTGGCTTCATCCGCTGATGGTTTACGTGAGGCGGCGGGGCGTCAGACGGAAAACACCCGAGAAGCAGCCTCTAATACCCAACAGGTTTCTGAGGGCGTGGAGCAGGTGGCCGATGGGGCGCAGGAACAGGCCGCCAGCATAGAGGATGCTCAGAATCTGGTAGTGGACATGATGGATGAAGTGGAAGAGAATCTGCAGCAGCTGCAAAAGACTGATGATCTGGCTACCCGTACCTCCAGACAGGCGGACAACGGTGCGAAAGCCATAGCGCAGGTCAATAGTTCTGTCACCCAGCTTAACCATACTGCCGAGCAGACCAACAATACCATGTCTCAGCTGCAGGAGGCCTCGGCGGAGATAGGTCGCATTACCGAGATGATTGCCGATATTTCATCTCAGACCAACCTGCTGGCATTGAATGCGGCAATTGAAGCGGTGCGCGCCGGCGAGGCGGGCAAGGGTTTCACTGTTTTGGCTGAGGAAATACGTTCTCTGGCGGAGCGCGCTGAGGGAGCAACCGACGAGATAGCTGGTATAACCGACGAGATGCAGGAATCGATAATCAGCGCGGTGGATGGAACAGAGGAGTCGCTGCAG
>CAZRFK010000002.1:0-75986 GCA_964599275.1 uncultured Clostridia bacterium | reverse complement strand
AACGGACCTTTGGCCAATTTCGGGCTTTGCCTTGTGTGGCAGACTCGCCCAATCCGCTACGCCTGTTCCAGAGTTCGTGTTCCTCGGGTCGCAACTTTGCCTTCAGCTTCCTTCAGATCCTGCGTCACCGCAGGCACCCTTGCCTTCGCTACGTGACCTCGGCCCATGGGGACTTTCACCCCTTAGCATCCGACCGTGCCGGGCGCACCACCACGCTGGAAAGCTGTCCCGGTAAAATCCGGGACCGCTGCAGGAACCTACCTCGTGATCATGCCGGTGCAAGTTCCGTGATAATTTCATTGATTCGCGTTACCAGAGCATCCTGTAAATCAGTTAACACAGCCATCAGAGCCACTACCACCAGAGCCAATATCAGGGCATATTCTGCCGTCGCGGCGCCGCGTTGCTCATCCTTAAGCCGGTTTGTGAAATTGTGGAGTCCGGCCAACTTCACCATAGAACATGTGATGAGATTGTTGATCATCGTCAGAGCACCTCCCCATAGGCCAAATACACAAAACATCTTACCAACCCAAAAACGTCAGGACATTCGGAAAAATAATAATCACAAAAGCCGGCGGAAATAGAAAGAATACTGTGCCCACCACCAGTCGCAAACTCAGTGTTCTTACCCGCACCTTCGTATTGTGTCTTCTCTGTGCCGTCAGGTCATTTTGCAGCTGAAGCAGGGCCCTCTTCACCGGGAGTCCCTGCTGCATGCAGTCACGCAGAAGATGAGCGACCTGGCGGCAGGCGGTACCCCCTTCTCTTTCCAGAGACAGCAAAAGGACCTCCACAAAAGACTTCCCATCATGCGGTGTGCTGCGAACTGAGTCCAACAGATCATTCAGTGCAGGTTCGGTGAGATTTCCAGTCCTCTGCATGGCCTGATGCAGGTTCATCCCGCTGGATGCGGCCACATAAAGGAGATCTACCCAACCTACCACCGCCCGGTCTAAGGCCTCCTTTCGCTTTTTCCTACGCCAGCGGTTCAGCCATCGTTGGTGCCACCACTTTCCAGCTGACTCTGTATCATCGCGGTGACTTTTCCGAAATATCCTCTGCAATGCTCCTCCGGATAAACGTTGTGTGACCCACCGCAAACTCAGCGTCAGCAAGACGGCACTGGTGGCACCTCCTGCCAGGGCAGTCAGCACTGCGGTATACATCACCATTCCTCCCTCATCGAAGCCAGTGTCCACTGCAAATATCCCAGACCAAGCAACCAGGAACACACTGCATAAACCATGGCTAGACGCCCTGCTGAAGTTTGAAAAAGAGGATGTAACATCTCCGGATGAACCCTCAATGCATATATACAGACGAACACCGGGAGACCAGCCACGAGCAATGCAGAGAACTTGGCTTCTGCACTTTCTTCTGTTATCTGAGCTGCAAGCTGCCTTCTTCGCCGATCTATTTCCTGCAGGGCAGCCAAGCCATGAACCGGATCACCACCAACTTCACGAGAAAATTGCAAAGCAGAAATGAATCTGTAGAATAAGGGATGCGGATAATCCTCGTAAGCCGACCGTAGACCTTCTTCCAGACTGACTCCCACGCTGAAACGGTCCAATACTTTTTCAAAAACCGCACACAGCAGTTTTCCCTCGGCTTTTCTGGCCGCAAATTGAATTACTTCAAGGGGAACACGTCCGCTGCGGGTCCGCCTGACCAACATTGGCAGAGCATCAGCCAGTTCCCTGCCCAGGCGACGTGTTTGGCGCTTTTTAGTCCAGGAACCCAGTACTGCATCCAGCATTTTATTGTCAACATTGGCAACCTGTTTCATTCGCCACAGAAAGGCCAACTTGCTCCTTCTCAATTTCAGCAAAAGCAGAATAAGGGCCGCTGCTACAACGCCTCCGGCAGATGCCCCCACAACCGGGAGCCAGTTACTGGTCGACATGATTCATAAACCCCTCCTCTGCTTCGTAGCTGAAAAGAGTAGAAACTGAATTAGTGTCTTCACTGATTGCGGCGATCGAAGTTACCCGCCTCACTCCCTCTTCTGTACGAGAAAGATGTATCCCCAGATCCACCACATCCCTAACCTGTTCCACTATAACAGAGTGCGGCAGTCCACTATCGGCCATCTGAACCAGATGGGACATCCGTCGGAGAGCGTGCTTGGGACTGGATGCATGAATAGTTGCCATCGCCCCAGCATGCCCAGTAGTCAGCGCCACCAACAGTTCAAACGCCTCTCTCCCTCGAACCTCACCAATTATCAGCCGGTCAGGCCTCATTCTGAGAGCATTGCGGACCAGATCACGTATGGTAACCGCTCCACTACCCTCAGCATTTGGAAGCCTGGTCTCCAGATGCAGCCAGTGTTTATGCTGAAGTTTTAATTCTGCAGCGTCTTCAATAGTTATAACTCGCTCGGTCGCCGGGATCTCACGGGACAAGGCATTAAGTAGAGTAGTCTTGCCCGTTCCTGCAGCACCGCTGACCAGCAGATTGCGAGCGCTTTTCACCGCATCACATAAAAACTCGACCATTTCTTGAGATAAAGCCTGCATTTCCACCAGATCACTCAAATGAAACGTGGAATGATTGAATTTTCTTATTGTTAGATAGGGACCACCAACTGCCACAGGCCTCAACAAGGCATGTGCACGAGACCCGTCGGGAAGACGACCATCAGCCCAGGGATGAGCGAGGTCGATTCTTCTTCCCAGCGGAGCAAATATGCGTTCCACGACATCACGCAGTTGATCATGACTTCGAAAACGGTAATTGGTCAGTTTGAGTTTGCCTGCTCGTTCTATCCATATCTGGTCTGGCCCATTCACCATAATTTCGGTAATCTCATCATTGCTCAAAATCTCAGTTAATGGTCCGTATCCCAAAAGTCGCTGTCCAATATCTCGCACCAGCTCAGTCCTACTCACCCCAGCCAGTGATTCACCAGATTCGGTCAGCATGGTGTCAACCAGTCGGTAGAGTCGCTCACGGGCTTTTCTATCTTCTCTAGATTTCTGCAGCAGACGTTCATGATTTTGCAGCACTCTTTCCTGAATCCTGGAGATAACATCCGAATTTTGCTCCAAATCGATGTATTGATGTGTCGCAGCTGATACTGCTTCAGAAACCTGAGAATTGCTATCTGCGTCCAGCGAATATTCGTCACCTCTGGCTGCATCCCCCAAACGACGGAAAAATTCGGTCATCTGCTCATCATCCCCTTCGCCCCAACCAGAGATATGCGATCTATGACACGCCGCCACCACGGACTTTTTCTGTCCGGTACTGAAATTCGGAATATATCCTCTAATACCGAATCTAAAGCTTTCTCAAAATTTCGGTCGTCCTTTTTCAAGATCAAGGGCTGCCCAGCCCCTGCTGCTTCAGCCGCTGTAGCCCCAGGAAATTCAGGAAAACATCCAACACAGGGACTTTCCAGGAACTCTTCTATCTCTCTCGGGGTAACTAAAGCTCCTTCATAGTAACGGTTCATCAGCAAATGCACCTTATCGGGAAGTTTCGGGGATAGCTCTTTCAAAACATTCATGGCCGATTTCATCCGTCGGGGAGAAATAATGTCGGGAGTGATAGGTGCTAGAATATAAGTGGAAGCCCCAGCGGCACGATAGCTGAGTTGACAGGCTGAATAGCCCGGGGTATCCAGCACAACCAGGTCAAACATCTCCGAACACATCTGGACCACCTTACAAAGTTTCTCCCATGTAGCAACTTCCACGAGCTCTGCCTTGCCGGGAGCAGGAATTACCGATAGCCCAGAGGGACGAAACTCAACAGCAACATCCTGTACTACCTGGGGATTGATATCCTCTCCATATGCCAGCAAGTCCACGACAGTGGGGGTATCAAAAAGATCCAGATGAAGTGCAACATCTCCTCCACCGATATCCAGATCAATCAGGACGGTATCCAGTCCCAAAGCGGCCTGGGCTCGCACAGCAAGATTTACCGCAGTGGTAGTACGTCCCACACCGCCCTTGGGGCTGAACACACTCACGATTTGCGGGTTAACCGAAGGTGCTCGACCTTTATCTGTCAATTCAACAACCTTATCTGCCCGGGGTGCAGGTTTTTGCTGTTTGTAGTCGTCAGTTTCTCCTCTGTCTGAAATGTCTGCCTGACTGTCCTGCAGCCATTGGTCGCGGCTGACACACATTACAGTTTCAGAAGTTCTCATCAACCGCTGACGACACCGTTGAATCTGCTGGTTGCCCACACATAAAACAACTATAAGGGCAAAACCACTATCGGTTTCTCTGTTTTCAAACCATTCAAATAAGGGCTCTTCATCAACCGCTGCATCTATAACTAACATTTCTCCCGTTTCCTGTGGTCCCAAATCATCCCGCAGCTCCGTCAGCACTCGTCCCAGGTTGACTGAATCGTTACCCTGGAGGTTACTTACCAGTGTAAAATCAACAGATACGATGGTACACGCAGGCGCTGCGTCCTGTTTATTCATGTTCGTTTTCTCCTTCTCCATCCTGTTCCTCGTACCATCCTGATTCGAGTTCATCATCTGGCTTATCGTACAAATAGGAGAATAGATTATCTCCAGTAACTCCGGGTCTCCACACCGCCGGCTCAGGATTATAGGGACTGAGAGCAACCCTGATTTCTCCAGTCGACAGCGCATATGTAAGCATTTCCGCCTGACTTGTAGTTACAGCAACAACCACGGTTGATAGCTGGTTTCGGTCTCCTGAATTCCAACCCTGTCCACCTGAATCACGGACATCCAGCACTTGAAGACCGTCGAGAAATAATTTTCCTGTTGCTGGTCCGTGCACTGAACTTTCTCGAAAATGAAGCAGATCTACCAGGTGTCCTTCACTCACCGCTCCGCCGACTGCAAAATCAACGGAACAGGGAACAGCCATAGCCCGCTCATCTTTCGCCAACTGCCATGCCAGGCCTTCTGTCTGAGTTCCCGCCTGAACCAGTTCCTTATTGAGAATCTGCTCTCCCTGATGAAAACTCCGAGTCAAGTAGCGACCCAGGATGCTATTTGAATCAGATACGGCAGACGGAAGGACAGCACCCGCCGGAATCTCTTCCGTAGACACCATATCGGCTGTAATGGGTTCGTACGACGGAATATATTTCGATGCGACGACAACAGTCTGTTTTTCTGACAGTGCAGATAGATAAACAAACAGGGCACAACTCACAACAACTCCAGCAATCACAGCAATTATCAGATAACGTCTCTCAATCCACACCAATTACCACCTCCATGGAATAATATTACATACGGGTAATTAATTGTCAATACTTGTAATTAGTTAGATTTTTATGGTATTACTATAGCACCGGCCTACTAACATCGATAGGAGGTGAACTAATTCCTATGAAGATACCAGAATTGCGTCAGTGTCTGATACAGAAAGGGGTAATTCTTATACTGACAGTCACCATCTGTATCTGCTACCTCTTTTCTCAGACAGCGGCTGCAGAAGTACAGCCAGGCGATTGGGGAATCGGGCCTGACAGTTGGTATTATGATCTGCAAGAGCATTGGGGTAGAAAGTACGTGTTGACTCTATGGAGAGAAGGAGTGACCAATGGTTATCCTTTTGTCATTTTTGAACCGGGAACCCCCTGGAGTTACGGATATAATTTTGAACCCGATGTCAAAATGGTTCGGGGACAGCTCCTTTACATGATGAGCAAGTTGTTTCAATTCGAACCTGACTTCAGTGGCCCCCCTCCATGGCCTGACTTACCACCCAGTTTCAGCCTGTATGGAAGGCCTGCCTATGGACAGATCCATGCGGCTGCCTCTGAATGGCTAGGGGATCAGAACTATCTACAACCACAGCAAAGGCTCAGTCGACTTCACGCGGTCAAGTTCATTATCAACGCATTGAATCTGGGTGATTACCCGAAAAGCCTATCGATCAGTGAAGTTGAAAGCTTGCTGGGACCTTTCCAAGACAGACACTCAATACCGTTCAGTTCACGGCCTCTGGTGGCCGCTGCAGTAAGACTACGTCTGTTAATCGGATATAATGACTCCACCCTGAGAGTCAGTAATGAATTAACCAGAGCCGAAGCCTCGGCCATACTCTACCGCTCGTGCATGATGCGAATTATCGTGCAAAACACCACACTATCTTTTTCCAGTAGTTCTCATCCAGAAAGCACACCAATTGATGTGATCGGACTGCGAAACGAAAACAACGAGGAGTGGCGACTGCAGATTACTGATACGGCTCATAATATTGTGACCCGGCTCCCGAAAAATGGTCCAGTATTCGGAGATCCTCACACGCTAACCTGGGACGGTTCCGATGAATCTGGGCAGTCTTTACATCCGGGAGAATATCTGGTGGGAGGATATTTAAAAGATAGGCACCAACAACGCTTCGAAGCAGTTCCCATACCCGTGCAGATTATCAACAATCAACTCTCTGCAAATGTAACCCCTCAATCCGTCGAAATCGGCCAGAAAGTTCTAATTTCAGCTGAAACTCAGGGACAGGCCCAGGAAGTTTGGGTGATACTACCAAACGGCGAAAAACTGTCTGCTTCACAAACCGGGCAAACTGCCGGAGGACATTTGTGGGAGGCAAACATATCATGTCAGCAAAGCAAGGGATTTTCTGCGGGCATGGTTGGTTTTGAAGTGCAAGCTGTATTTTCCCAGGAGACAATAACAGAACCAGTGCAGGTTGAAATTTTGCCTGCATCTGTCGAGGAACCCATATGCAAAAATGAACTTATTCTCATACTGACCAGGTAAGGGTATATCCCCGGGCCTCTTCTCAAACTAGTGCCCGGGGGTAAAATTCATTCCAAACTAACCTGAATATGTTACGGTTGATCCACCATAAAAAACGCCATTATCAGAAAACAACTCGACCAGATTGGCTGTAAAACTGCAGCACATTTAAGCACAAAATGCCACAGATGATCCGTCTCTGTCAGTCTAGCATGTGAAATCCCAATGAAACGCAAACATATACCATACAAAAGCGGAGAATTCAATTTTGCGATGGTGGAAGTTAAAGAACTATCAGTCGAAAGTGGAGCCGAGTTAGGTTTCCTTTCAGTCAATCATCCCGTACAGAGCCTCAATCTCAGAAATCACATCTCCATCAACCTCATATTGCGGGCCGATACGATCCAGGGCTTCCGAACCAGGCTTCATCTCATCGATAACAACGCGGGTGCCAGCAAAAGTGATCCTCAAAAATGAATCATCTTCCAGGTAGAGATCAACATAGTAAGACCAACCCGATAGAAGCTGCTGCTCATCTGCCTCGGTATAGTTCTGTCCTCTGACGATTTTGACCAGCTCATCTATGAGCTCCTCCTCGCCGGTAATCACCTGATTACCAGTATCACCCTCTCGGATACGTATATGCATTATTCTATCCGAATCAAGGTCATCCAGTCTTCCGGGCATTGTAGAATCTGAAGCTCCCACCGTCAGCTGCACGGTCAGTGCAGCAATCAAGACAATGAGTGCCCCAGCAGCAAGGTATTCCATCAATTTCATCTTCATCTCTCCCTTATAAATGAGCATTCGGTGTGCATCTGCTTACCGAACATGTTTCAAACTTTTGACGAGGTTTTTGAGCCAAAGGTTCCAAATACACCTGTGATGGCAGAACTTCTTCGCAGGCACAATATCCGGTTTTTCTCACCTTACTTGGTGGAGATATCATGAACTCTCAGAAAACATCTCTTTACTCCGTACGAGTTCACCGGCCAGGTTGTTGGTCATTTCACCGTCATGAAGAACTTTTTGTCCAGCAACAAATACATGTTCAACACCTGAGGGCAGCTGATTTGGCTGCTCATACGTTGCGGAGCTTTTCATTTTTTCAGGATTAAATACCACCAGATCCGCTATCTTACCGGGGCGAATGATCCCCCGATCATTGAGACCTAAGCGGGTCGCTGGCAGTAGGGTTATCTTGTGAACAGCTTCGCGTAGGGTCAGTATCTGTTCTTCATATACATATTTTTGAAATAATCGTGGAAATGTCCCGAAGCTGCCGGGATTAAGCCAGTTCAGGCTCTTTTTGGAAACCTTAACTGCTGGAGCATCAGATCCAATCAAACACGCAGGATGCTTGACAAGTTCAACATCATCCTGTCTATTTTCATTAAGCCACAAAACCTGGGTGCGATCCTCATAATCCAGAAGGACACTGAAAAACACATCGAATGGACCCTCTCCGCTGTCCTGGGCTAACTCAGATATTGAGCTGCCAAGTATATCGTCTGCCTCAGCTGGACCAGTAAAAATTATGCGATCCCAGCCAACTTTTTTGTATCCAGATGTCCAATCACCCATCCCCTGTTCCATCTGCCGCTGGATAACTGTTTTGACAGTGTCATCACCAAGCCGCTCTCGGAAATGATCTCGTCCTCCAGCAAGGACCCACGGCGGCAGCAGCGAGGTCAGGTTCGTGCAGGAGCCGGCGTAAGGATGGGTGTGTAGCACAACATCCACTCCGCGGGTACGAGCCTGCTCTATGATCTCAATTATACGGTGAATACGAGTGGCAGTCTGGTGCCTGGGGAGCTCAAAAAGAAAAATCTGCACTTTACATTCGGCTTCAGTCCCAACTTCGACTGCATCCCTGACCTCCTGAACCACTTTCTCGCCTTCTCCGCAGACACAAGTACCATATATACCACCAGATGCTGCGACAATAGAAGCGAGATCTACCAACTCATCATGCTCCGCGTATGTTCCGGGGGCTGAAATTGAGCAAACTGACATTCCTCTGGCTCCCAAATCGAACGCCTCCTGCAGCATCTCTTTCATCTGCTTCATTTCCCGTCGATTTGGAGGCGCCTGAGTATATCCCATGATTCTCTTCCGCATAGTACTGTGACCGATCAGGGGTACAAGGTTAGTAGTCATGTTCAGCTTGTCCAGCTCATCAATATAGGTATCATAAGCCCTGAAGACTCGGCTGAAATCCTCCTCAAACTTGGTCTGTTCTTCACCAAATTTGGCTTCTTCAGCGCGGGGGGCAGGCGAACATCCACGATGTCCAACCACCTCGGTGGTTACCCCCTGGTGTATCTTGCTTTCCGCATCCGGAGTGTCAAAAACTCTGCGATCTGTATGGGAATAAATATCAATGAACCCCGGGGCCACGGCCAGATTCTCAATATTGATATCTTCAACCGCCTGGTGATCCTGCAAATCCCCCAGTACTTTAATTGAATTTTCAGAGATACCTATATCCATTTTCCGAGGGGGGCTCAAAGTGCCCTCAAAAACCGAACCACCACGTAAAATCAAATCCAACATATGGTCACTACCTCCCGTTAACACAAAAAGCGCCACCGACCGACGGTGATACGACACAGACGAGTAGTTGATAAATTCAACTGATGTTGGACAACTCAAGAATAGAAAAATTCCCAGTCCCTAATTTTCACTATGTAAACTCTAGTAGTTTTATGATATCAAACATCAAAAAACTTGCATCCTAAAATGAAGGATAACCCGGAATAAAGTTCAAAATAACCAGTAATCCGTTGTCAATTGAGCCAAATCTGAGGGTTCAGTCTCGGAAGTATCTACAATCTTAACCGGTAAGCTGGTTTTTTCGGCCACCGACAGAAACTGAGATTGACGCCGTCTGTAATGTGCCAATATTTCCTCCCTATTGGAACCATAACGCTTGATATAAGAAAGCCATCTGGAATTACGTTCTTCGAAGATCCTTTCTCGCAGCACCTGAGGGGTGGCAGTAAGAATAAGGATTTTGGCAGATAACCTACTGAGTTTGTTGTCGATAGATTGGACATCGGCCCACTTCACATAAGAATAGTAGACAACATGAGTCAGATGAAAACGCTCAAAAAGGTAGACATATTGATGTTTGGATGAGGTCCCCCAACCACGCGCATCCAAAATTGCGTAATATCGTTGTAAAGGCTCCAGTAAGCTGCGAAGATGCCGTATGTGATCATGAGCATTCAATTTCCCCTGATTGTATGCAGGTTCTAACACCCGCTGAGTTATTTCTTCCCCGTAAATGAAGGTTGAAGTCTGCTCCCTATCGACAAATCCCCGCTCAAAACGCAGCTGCTGGATCAAAGTACTCTTGCCAGAACCTGGCACTCCCTCGACGATAATGCCGCTGCAACCACCATCCTGCAATCTATATGTCCTCCCCTCGCCTACAAAGCAATGTGCACAAGCATAAGCTTACAAAGATCAACCAAGCTGTGTTGTTCCTCCTCTAATTGCACCAACCGGAAAGTTTATAGTTCAGGGGTAAAACAATCCGCCGGGTACCCCTTCCGAAAAAACTCCAATGAGAATAAAATACAGAATTCACAGTGAAAAATCAATTATGTTCCCTTTTGTTCCCTCACTGTACATGCAGCTCATCATCTAGATTCTGAGCCACATCTGAGGTGATCAAACCATCGGCAGTTAACTGCTGAATATGATTATGAAGAGTTAACATCCCGTGTCTGGCACCGGTCTGCATGGCAGAGGCGAGCTGGTGACTCTTCCCTTCCCGAATCAGGTTTCGGACCGCAGGGGTACCCACCATAACCTCCATCAACGCCACTCTTCCTCCCCCGGTACGGGGAAGCAATCGCTGCGCAACAACTCCTTCAAGCGTCCCGGCCAGCTGCATGCGAATCTGTGCCTGTTGACCAGAAGGAAATGCACTCACCATTCGATTGACCACCGCAGGAGCTCTTCGGGTGTGTAAGGTGGTAAACACAAGATGGCCAGTCTCAGCTGCACGAAGAGCGATATCCATGGTAGTTTGATCCCGCATCTCACCAACCAGGATGACGTCGGGATCCTGCCGCAAAGCCGCACGCAAACCAGATGCAAAAGAGGTCGTATCACTCCCCACCTCCCGCTGATCTATTACGCTCAAATCATGTTCATGCAAATATTCAATGGGGTCTTCTAATGTGATCACATGGCAACGACGTTCTTCATTTATCAACCTGACCATAGCAGCGAGGGTAGTTGATTTTCCGCTTCCTGTTGGACCAGTAACTACTGCCAGCCCCTGTTCCTTGCGGGCCAGAGTGGTGATTATCTCCGGTAATCCCAATGAGTCTATTCTCGGAACTTCTTCAGGAATCAAACGCGCTGCAATGGCGGCATCATCTTTCTGGCGGTAAACATTAATACGATAACGACCCTGGCCTTCAACTGAGTAAGAAAAATCAACTTCTCCAGCCTGATCAAATTCATCAAAACGTTCCTTCAATAGTTCCTCTGCCAGCTGCTCAGTATCTTTTGCTTTCAGTTCAGGAAGATCGGTCACCTGCAGGTTTCCATCCACTCGGACAACAGGTGGAACTCCAACAGTCAAATGAAGATCGGAAGCATCAGAGTCCTCAGCAATTTTCAGAGCTTCATCTATGTGCAATCGCATTGATTAAACACCTCCAATTAACCATGCTGCATTACTCTCACTGTTAATATCGTAATTTCAATCCAATTATTCATGTAAAAAAGCCCCTGAGAATCATGGGGGCATCATCAAACAGGTAAGTTATACTGAATAATACCACCATAAGTCCCTGTACATCAGAAGTTCATTGACCTATCCAACCGACTATACATAAGCAGTTGAATGGGTTGTCACTAATACTACACTTTCAAACCATCCAGAACTGATCTAACGCGGGTCGACATAATAACGCAACTCTAAGAATTCAGGATGCTGAACAATACCCACATCACACAACTGATACCTCTGTAATCGTTGATCTTCTTTTCGGGCCATCTCCCATTCCTCAGCAATTGCAGTAAGCAGTTCATCTATGTCATTTTCGCGGGAGTTCCATGATGTCGTTCGGGAAATAACTCGATACAGCGTCGGCTCACTTTTACTGCCCATCCTCACTCCCTCTTTTCGTCAGTCAGGTGTGTCAGGTGGCCGGGTCAGACCTCTCCATGTCAGATAGTTCAGGGCAAGTTTTTCAACCATTCTCACTGCCCGTGTGCCTACAAAATCCTTTCCTGCAAGAGGAATCACCAGTATCGTTTTCATTCCTAATCGATTCCCCCCAACCACATCAGTAAACAATTGATCTCCTATTACTGCCGTCTCATCCGGACAAACTCCCAGCATGTCCAGAGCGCGCCGGTATCCCCGGCGCCGCGGCTTATTTGCGCGGGGGATTGCCGGCAAATCCAGCTGTTCGGCAAGGTGATTTACCCTTCCTGATAACGCATTTGAAACAATCATTACTTCAAATCCCTTGCTGTGAACTTCTTTCAGCCAACTCCGCGTGTTCTCAGTAATTTCCTCAGAACCCCATGCTACCAGCGTGTTATCCAGATCACAGATAAGGGCACGAATACCATTTTCGAGCAGACCCTCCAGATCTATCTGCTGCACTCTTTCTACATACTGATCAGGTACCAAAAGATCTACAAAACTCAAATGCGAACTCCTTCCGCCCAACTCTCAATCCCCCAGCGTAGCTCCACTCCGCGATGCATACTTCCTCATTGCCTCACCAAGTTTGCTTACACTTCGCTTTTGTATCCTTGACACATATGACCTGGAAATATCCAGTATTTCTGCAATTTCTCTCTGAGTTCTCATTCTCTGTCCATTCAAACCAAATCTCATCTCAATGACCACTCGCTCACGGTCAGTCAGGACATCCAGGCTTTCTAACATACGTTCCTGCAACATTGCCTGGTTGACGAAATCTGGTACCGGCTCATCATCATTGTTTAGAATGTCCATGAGGCTTATTTCATTGCCTTCATGATCGGTGCCGATTGGATCTTCCAGAGAAGCCTCACGGGGGCCTTTAAGTTTGCGAAAAGCCATCAAAATCTCATTTTCAATGCACTTTGCAGCATAGGTGGCCAACCGTACTCCCTTGTTAGGATCAAATGTATCAATTCCTTTTATCAATCCAATGGTTCCAATAGAAATCATATCCTCATCGTCAATTTGCGAGCTATCAAATTTCTTTACAACATGCGCTACCAATCGTAAATTGTGAGCTATTAATTCGTCACGCGCTTGTTGATCTCCTCTTTGCATTCGCTGTAATAGCACTTTTTCCTCGCTACGGCTCAATGGCTCAGGAAAACTCTTCTTACCAGTAACATATCCCGTAAGCAGCGACAGACCCTCGGCTAGCACCAACCCAAGCAAGGCCAGCAGGCCTATTTCCATCGGCTGAGCCCCCCTCTGAATAAATACCACTTTAAAATGCTGAATTACAGCTTATGCACAGAGAGGGTGATAAGTGCATTCAATAAATAAATTCCTCAGCGTTGATATTTATCCACCTTTTGCAGGTGCTGCTGATAATTCTCGGAAAAAGCATGAGTACCATCACCGCGGGATACAAAATACAGATATCTTGTTGAGGCGGGGTTCAATACTGCGTCTATGCTTTCAATACCCGGATTTGCAATGGGTCCGGGCGGGAGACCTCCGTATTTATAGGTGTTATATGGGGTATCCAGAAGGGTCTCTTCGGTAGTTATATTTCTTCCAGCCTCACCCAGGATGTAAGCAACTGTAGCACATGCATCCAACTTCATCCCTATATCCAACCGATTCAAAAACACAGAAGCTATCACCGGACGTTCTTCATCTGCCTGGGCCTCTCTTTCGACTATGGATGCCAGAGTTAAAACCTCATGAATACTGAGGTCCAACTTTTCGGCACGTTGGAGTCGGTCTTCCGTCCATATAGCTTTTGTTGCATCTACAAGTCGGGACAGAACCTCCTCTTCGGTTGCTCCCCATGAAACCTCATAAGTTCCAGGCAGCAAATATCCTTCCAGAGGTGTTTTGGGGCGATCAAACTTGTCACACACTGGTCCAGGGCCGTAATCCTCTGGTAAAAACTCCTCTATCCTTTCTCGAGCTGACAATAGTTCTTCAAACACATGAGATTTGCCCATTTCCTGGTGAACAAGTGTGTCAACTACCTGCTCAGCAGTTAATCCCTCGGGTATAGTAAAACGTTTGTTGGCTGTTTCACCACTGACAATACGCTTTAATATTTCCTCGGCCGACATGCTATACCGGAGATTGTACCACCCAGCCTGCATCTGACCATCTACCCCGCGCCATCGACTCAGAAGATGAAATCCCCATGCATTTGCTATCAATCCTTGATCATGAAGCTCGTGAGCCAGCTGTCGGGAATTCATCCCAGACTTCACCTGTACCATAACCGCTTCATCACGTTCGGGGGCAGTCGGTTCTAAAGCACTGTTAAGGTAAGTGTATCCAACAGCAGTCGCTACGGCCAGCACCAGAACTAATCCCAGCGCCACCGAACGTGCAACCCAATGCAATCCGGACCTCTCCTCTCCCTGAACCCTTCAAACCGTAGAAACAATCACTCTACATCTTCTACCTCTTCAATGCGTTGTTCCCAAGCATTGACAACTTCATCCCACTCGTTCTCATCTACTACATCTTCTAGATAAGTCTCATCATCCCCTTCAACCACTCTGAAGGCATAAGCCTCATCCTCAGGACCATCTATCGGCGCACAAACCACATAATCCCCCTTGGCAAGGCTCAAAAAATCAAGAACTTCCATCTGCATTTCCTCGCCATCATCACCTATTAGCGTTAGAACCTGTTCCTGTTCCTGTTCCTGCTCTTGAGCCATTTCAAATTCACCCCCGTCTCGTTTATGTTCTGTGCGAATACCCTGCCATATTCCTGTCAATTGTTTGACTGAGTTCTATCCAGATAAGTACGCAGTATGAGTGAGGCTGCCAACTTATCAATATGCTGTTTACGTCTCTTACGAGTCATGTCCCCCTCTATTAGTACCTGTTCTGCCCTCTGACTAGTCAACCGTTCGTCTACCGTCACCACCCGACAATCCAGCAAACCCTGCAGTCCTTCAACAAATTCAAGTACATACTGTGCCTGTGGTCCCAGGCTGGCGTCCATATTGCGGGGAAGCCCCACCACCAAAACTTCCACCTGGTGGCGACTACACAGGGTTCTAATATGCTCAAACACCGCATTTCTATCTGGCAGCTGATTATTTTCCCCGTCAGTTCCCCACTCCAATACACACAGGGGTTGAGCCACAATGCCGGCAGGATCGCTTATAGCTACACCAATGCGCTTATGACCGATATCCAGCGCCATCACTCTGGCCATTGGAGGTCCTCTCCATCCTGTGAATCAGAAGAACCATGGCGCGGTGCTGCTCCTGCCGAAGGATTGGTTCTGAACCACAACAGTAAGAACATCCCGGCCAGAAATCCGCCGATATGCGCCCACCAGGCTACCTGCTGTGCAGCTGCAGGGCTGAACATTCCGCTGACCAACTGAAGCAAAAACCAGACAGCTAAAAATATAACCGCAGGAATCTCGGCAACGGTGAAGAAAAATCCCAGAGGTATCAGAGCAAGAACCCGGGCATGGGGAAAAAGCACCAGATAGGCCCCCAATACTCCAGCGATAGCTCCGCTTGCTCCAATGGTCGGAACTGCACTCGCCAGATTGAAAATCACATGCGCCATATTGCCAAGCACCCCGGCAAGAAGGTAGAACAGCAGGAAAGGACCCGATCCCATACTGGCCTCCACATTGTCACCGAATATCCACAAATAGAGCATGTTGGTTCCTATATGCAACCATCCACCATGCAAGAACATGGCCGTCACCAGTGGAATCAACTGCGGCCAACGCCCCGGGAACAAAAAGGTAAGGGGACTTCCAATGCGAGCCGGAATTACTCCATAAGTAGCCAGAAGGGTGTTTAACTCTCCCACTGGCAGAGAAGTTTGATAAAGAAAAACTGCTACATTGGCTGCCAGTAGAATATATGTCATCCACGGCCTTCGGTTCGATGAAATATTATCATTGAGAGGTATCAATGCTGGGCTCACCCCTCCCATATTTGGATGCAGCTGGATAGCCCCAGCTACTCACCCGCTGGCAGGCTACACGCAATACCTAAACTGCATCACTGTTGCTGTGATGTTTTCTCTAAAAAAAATGCTACCAATTTACCCAGCAGGTGATCCCGCTCCAGTTCGGTAATTGTAGTCCTGGCTCCGGAATGCTCAGTAATGTAAGCAGGATCTCCAGATAATAGATAGCCTACCATCTGTTTCACCGGATCATGTCCCCGCTGACGGAGAGCCTCGTGCACCTGAACCAGCACATCATCTGCTTCTGGCTGTGAAACGTCTGGATTTATAGTATATTCTGATTCGCGGATCTGCTCCTGCTCACTTTGCCTTTCTACCATAATCAAACCTCTCATTTTAAACTGGTTGTAATCTTTTCTCCAGTATCCTTCTGCCTGCTTTCAAGACAGAAGGAATCTTGTCCGGACGATTTCCTCCGGCCTGAGCCATGTCTGGACGTCCACCTCCGCCACCACCCAGCTGCTGACCCAGCTCCGACACAACGTTCCCCATATGAACCCCCTGGTCAACCGCATTTTTGGTGGCTGCTCCAACAACCACTACACTTTCATCTTCAGTCGTGCACACTAGAACCAACGCTGATTCTCCCAATCGGTGACGAAGTGAATCAGCCATCTGCCGCAGGTGTTCGGGTTGTTCAGCTTCAACCTGCTCAGCCAGTAAGGCTATGTCATCTATATACTCAGCATCAGATTCGATAAGCTCCACTTGCATTTGCAGAAGATTGGAATAAACTTTTTGGTTTTTCCGTCTCGCAGCATTGAGATTATCCTGCAGCTCACTGACCCTGTCGGGTAGCTCATCTATCGAAGTGTCCAAGGTTTCAGCCAGTCTTTGAACTTTTTGTTCGTATTGTTGAATCCACGATATAGTTTCTTCACCAGTGACAGCTTCTACCCGCCGCATTCCGGAACCAACACTCTCCTCACCAGTTATCTTGAATGAGCCCAGCTGAGAGGTTGACTGCACATGCGTACCACCACACAGCTCTTTGGATGCTCCTTCAATATCTATAACTCGTACCTGTTCAGAGGAGTAACGTTGACCAAATAATGCTACAGCCCCATCCTCGCGGGCCCGAGCGTAGTTCTTTAATTCAGCCCACACATCTCGGCCGTCGAGTATGATGCTATTGATTCGATTCTCTATTTCTGTTGTTTGCTCAACAGTCAGCGGAGAGTGATGCGTGAAATCAAAGCGAAGTCTGTCACTGTCAACCAGTGAACCTGATTGCTGGACATGCTCTCCGAGAATCTCCCGTAAAACAGCATGCAGCAGGTGTGTTGCAGTGTGATTACGGGCCACCGCATTTCTTCGATCGTCATCGATACTGGCTACCACATCATCGCCCTCTTTTATCTTACCCTGCTCCACCTGTCCGCAGTGTAACTGATGCCTGTCACCCAGCTCAACCACTTCAGTTATGCTGACAACTGCACTATCTGCAGTAATATGACCAGTATCACTCATCTGTCCTCCGCTTTCAGCGTAAAATGGGGTCTTGCGCAAAAAGATGGTTACCTCTTCACCTTCAGATGCACAATCTATCCTGTTATCATCTGCGTTTAAAATCCCCACTACCTGTGTTGATATTTCTGTTTGTTGGTAACCCACGAACTCTGTTTCTTCGAGGTCGTCTATCTGGCTGCCAACATCATCAACCTCGAGGGCACCATCTTCAGCCTTCTGGGCCTTACGGGCGCGTTCTCGCTGCTCCTTCATCAGCTGTTCAAACCCGGCGCGCTCGACAGATAGGCCGTGCTTCTGGGCGACATCCTCACACAAGTCTACAGGAAATCCATATGTATCATATAATTTAAACGCCTGTTCAGCACTAATCGCATCTCCATTATCTTGTGTCACTTCCGCGATCATCTCAGAAAGAAGCTCGAGGCCCTGCTGTAAGGTCTGTCCAAAGCGTTCCTCTTCTCGCTTTATGGTCTGGCGGATGAAACTTTCTCTCTCCTTCAACTCAGGATAAGCATCTCCCATCAGTTCGACAACCACGGACACCAAAGGAGCCAGCAGGGGGCCCTCATGATCAAGGTCAAGTCCAAACCTTGCCGCACGTCTGAGAATGCGTCGGAGTACATAGCCACGGCCTTCATTTGAAGGGAACACACCATCTGCAATAAGAAAAGTACACGCCCTAACATGATCAGCAATGACCCGGAAGGCAAAATCCTTTTCACCATCGCTTCCAGAATATTCGTGGTCAACCAGACGCTCAAGCCCAGCAAAAATGGGAGTAAACAAATCGGTATCATAGTTTGAATGTACTCCCTGAAGCACTGATGCTATACGTTCTAGTCCCAGACCGGTATCAACACCAGTCTGTTCTAAAGGATCCATATTACCTGACTGGTCCCTTTCATACTGCATGAAAACCAGATTCCAAAGTTCCAGCCATCGATCACAGTCGCATACTCCAATTCCACATTCATCGTTTCCACAGCCGAACTGTTGTCCCCGATCATATATTATTTCACTGCAGGGTCCGCAGGGACCAACATCCCCCATCGACCAGAAATTATCCTTCTCGCCCAGGCGCAAGATCCTGTCCTCCGACAGTCCTACTTCCGTTCGCCATAACCGGGCAGCTTCATCATCATCCTTGTATACAGTTATCCATAGTTTTTCAGACGGAATCCCCAGGACATGAACCAGCAATTCCCATGCGTATAATATTGCCTCTTGTTTGAAATAATCACCAAAGGAAAAATTACCTAGCATTTCGAAGAAGGTATGATGTCGAGGAGTCTTTCCTACATTCTCCAGATCATTATGTTTTCCACCAGCACGTACACATTTTTGTGAAGTTGTTGCACGTAAGTAATTGGGGGAACGTCTTCCCAGGAAAATATCTTTAAACTGAACCATTCCCGCATTGGTAAAAAGCAGGGTTGGATCATCCTGTGGAACCAATGGAGAACTATCCACAATCTTGTGCCCTTTATCTGAAAAAAACTCCAAAAAAGTATGTCTGATCTCATTGCTTGTCTTTATTTTGCTACTATTCATGATTGCCCTCCTTTAAACATTTAGCCTGCAGCACAACGAAAAAGCAGGAAACGGGCGTAAGCATCGACAACAAACAAACCCACCCCACAGACCCAGGGGCGGGCCGGACACTTCTTTACCACCCTGTTCTACGGGGCAACACCGCATCTCTGCAAAGCAACTATTGGAAAACTAAATTCTGTAACCCAATCATAAAGATTCGGCTTCCATACCCCCGCACCGCCGCCGGGAATTATCGGCAGCCACCTTCTCAAATAGATCCACCAGTATCTTGATTCATTCCAAAGCACGATACATAACCCATCTATTAATGAAATTTTATACCATCACAGACAACTGAGCAATAACAACAGCCGGACGCCACTTGTTACCCGTGTGGGTTATACTCCTCATTAACTTCCCTGATTGGATTCAGTTCCGGCCAACACTCAAAAATAAAAGAGCTAACCACGCGGGCGCAGGCGAAAACAGGAATGGCCAGTATCATCCCCAACAATCCCCCTACTCTCGCTCCTGTAAATAAAGCTACAACGACCCATATTGGGTGCAGCTGAACTCCATCACTCATAACCAGTGGAGATAGCAAATAGCTTTCCAGCTGCTGAATCAGGAAAAAAGCCCCGAGAACCCAAACCACAGCAGTAGAAGAGTACGTTGCCGCCACTGCAGCAGCTGGAACTGCACCCAAGATAGGTCCAAAATATGGGATTAAATCAGTCAAAGCTGCAAACAGGCCCACCAATAACGAGTAAGGTAGCCCCAGCAGTAAAAAAACGACTGCAGTAGCAACCCCTACGAGACCAGCAATCAGCAATCTACTACGGATAAACCCCAGCAGGACCCGATCTAGTTCCTCCGTCAGATGAAGCACTGGAGCTCTCCAACGCGTTGGTACTATATTTCTTCCCAGTTTGATAAGTTTCGCCCTCTCGAGTAAAAAATAATATGCCAATACTGGTACCGCAATCAAACTGACCGCATGAGGAAGTATAGCAATAAACTGTTCCACCAGACCTTCTACCATTTCCTGAAGTGCAACTTCCCAGCGTCCAACCACATTAATTAACGCTGTCTGCAGCGTTTCCGGCATCGGAAACCTATAAACACCGTCCTGGGCCTGACGGAGAAAACCAGTGACTAGTTCAGTATATTGTGGCAGGGATCCAGTCAGAGACTCCAGCTGTACAATAAACTTGGGAACAATGTAGAAACCTGCTGCAGTCATTATTCCGCCAACAAACAGATAGACAGCAACTATAGCGATATGTGTTGTCAGCCCATAACTTTCGATCCTGCGTACCAGGGGGCTGAAAAGATATGCCATAAAAGCACCAAGAAACACGGGCATTAATGTGAGCCGCAGATACCACAGTGCTGCTGCTAATAATAAAAAACTCAGGTATAAGATAACCCGCCGTGAGGCGGGTTTTATTAGATCAGATCTGGTCGTATTATGATTCTCCATATTTCACCTTAACCTCTTACTCCTGAATCTTTGCTCCCAGCCTCTGCATCCTCTCACCCATGCGCTGCATGGTGGTATTGTTCTTCCGGCTCCTATGCATTGAGTCGGGTGACATCACCCAGGCGGCCATCGCTCCCAAAAAACCACCCAACAACATACCTTTCATGAAGCCTCTCATTTAATTCGCCTCCTACGGTTGAGTTTAGGTTGACCTGATGTCTTCCTCTGTCAACAAGTTGCCCTCAATATCAATGAGATAGACCTGTTCTGCTGGGCTTGCAGTATCTGCGTCTGTTTTGAATTCAACATAGCAGTTCCGGCAGAATCTACGATTTGGTGCAATAGATCCAACCTGTCGACTCTGACAATTGGGACAGATCATCATGTCATTGTTCATTTCGTGACACCTTCTTACCTGTGATTAAAGTGACCGTAAAGCGGAGGCATTATACTGTATCTATCTTTCTGCAGATCATATTTTTAAATTCAAAAAAATGAAATTTGATGTAAATTTGACGTGTAACAAAAATACAAGCCCCGCAGCATCACTGCGAGGCCTGTCCCATAAAAATTTATTGCAAAAACTCAGTTGTCGTCATTGTCCTCGTTGTTTTTGTAATCCTCGATTGCTTTTTCAAGAGCATCAGCAGCCAGATTGGAGCAGTGGAGTTTCTTGTCTGGTAGGCCGCCCAGGGCCTCGGCAACTTCTCGATTGCTGATCGTGACTGCCTCCTCCAGGGTCTTACCTTTTACCATCTCAGTAATTATACTGCTGGTAGCAATTGCTGCCCCGCATCCGAATGTACGGAACCGCGCATCAACAACCCGGTCTTCCTCAACGCGGATATATAGCTCCATTATGTCTCCGCAGCTGGGATTTCCCACCTTGCCGATACCGTCAGGTTCCTCCATCTCTCCTACGTTGCGAGGATTTGTGAAATGCTCCATCACTTTATCTGTATATTCCATATCCGATCTCTCCTCACTTTAAGCCTAACGGGAAACAAGAGGCGACATAGCACGAAGTTTTTCAATTACCTCAGGGAAAACCTGGAGTACATATTCTATATCCTCCAGAGTATTTTGACGACCAAGAGTCAAACGAACTGAGCTGTGTGCCAGCTCAGGGCGTACTCCCATCGATTCTAGGACATGAGAACTCTCAAGGGTATCAGATGTGCAGGCAGATCCTGAAGAAGCGGCAATCCCCTGCGCATTAAGTACCAACAGGACCGATTCACCTTCGACTCCTGCAAGACTCACATTCACGTTATTGGGTAAACGATTTTGCCGATCGCCATTTACATGCACATCGTCTATAGAATCTAGCAGTCCATCGATCAGATGGTCACGAAGGCGAATCATGTGTTCCCTTCTTGCCTGCAGTTTGTCAGCCGCAAGTTTGCAGGCTTCTCCCAAACCGGCAATACCGGGAATATTTTCAGTACCTGCTCTCAGGTTGTTCTCGTGATGCCCCCCCTGCTGAATGGAACTGAGTCTCGTGCCTTTACGTACGTAAAGTGCTCCCACTCCCTTGGGGCCGTAAATCTTGTGACCTGATATACTGAGCAGGTCAACTCCCAGGTCGTTAACATCTACTTGCAGTTGACCTACAGCCTGAACTGCATCTGTATGTAGCAGGATATCTTTTTCATCAGCTATCTCACCAATTTCCGCAATTGGCTGGATAGTTCCAACTTCATTATTGGCCATCATTATACTGATGAGAACCGTATCTTCTTCTACTGCTTCTCTTACGTCTTCAGGATTGATCCTTCCCTTTTCATCAACGCCTATCCGTGTCACTCGATAACCCTGTTTTTCCAATGTATCACAGGTGTGCAACACAGCATGATGTTCTACAGCAGAAGTAATAATGTGCTCACCTTTGTTACGCCGCGATCGCACTACTCCTTTTAAAGCTAAATTATCTGACTCTGTTCCCCCGCTGGTGAAGATAATCTCCTCGGGTTCATCAGCTCCTATCAAATCAGCTACCTGCTCGCGGCTCCGCTTGAGAGCTTTACGGGCCTTTTCCCCCCAGGAATGCACGCTGGATGCATTACCATAATCAGCCAGCATGTATCTGGTGACAACTACAGCGACCCTGCGATGAACCGGGGTAGTAGCCGAATGATCCAGATATACCTTTTCCATTTTCGCATTACCCCCTGTCAGCTAGGAAAATCTCCTCTAACTCAGTTTATAATGTCCTTGATAAACTACCTTCACTCATCTTGAACCTGTTCCACTCCATCTATCAGATCCTGTAGGGAAATGGAATCAACTACATCAGTCAGGCTTTTCTTCAAGCTCATCCACACCTGTCGTGCGGAACAGGCATCCTGTCGCTCACAAGTCTGTTGGATATTCTGTTCTTCCTCAACACAATCAACAGGAACCAGTGGTCCTTCCAGTACTCTCAAAACGTCCCCTACAGATATTTCCTCAGGAGTTCGAGCTAATAAATAGCCACCTTCCGGACCCCGCACGCTCCGTACTAAGCCGGCTCTTCGCAGCGGACCCAAAATCTGCTCCAGGTAGCTGTGCGAAAGACCCTGCTGTTCGACAATTTCTTTTATGGATGTTGGACCAGAACCGTGCTGCTCAGCCAAGACTATCATGGCTAGCACCCCGTATCGCCCTCTGGTGGAAATTTTCATTGCAAACACCCTCTGTATTCCCGATTAAAATGCTCAACTTTGTCAACATTAATTTAGCATCCCCACTTTGCCTTGTCAAGATAAAAGCAAATAAAGCCAGAAAGAATGTGCAGCACTGCAGCAGCTGCACTCGCACCTTGAAGGACAGATAAATTCAATCAGAATTTTTATCCTGTTTTAACCTATCGAGAAACTGATTGATTTTCTTCTCATATCCCTGCTCTGAAGGCTTATAATACTCTGAATCTACCAGACCATCGGGAAGGTACTGCTGTCGGATCCAACGATCGGGATGATCATGTGGATATTTGTATCCACTTCCCCTGTCCAGGTCTTCTGCCCCAGAGTAATGGGAATCGCGAAGATGGAGAGGTACTCCCCCTGCCTGTCCCTCCCGCACGTCGTCTAAGGCTTTGTCAATACTCAGGGCGGAATTACTCTTCGGAGCAGTAGCCAGATACAAAGTTGCCTGGGCCAGAATAATCCTTCCCTCCGGCATACCTACTCGTTCAACTGCCTGACTACAGCTTACCGCCACCTGTAGGGCCCTCGGATCAGCCAGCCCAATATCTTCTGAGGCATGGACCATGAGCCTGCGGGCAATGAACCGTGGTTCCTCACCACCATAAATCATGCGGGCTAACCAGTATAATGCAGCATCCGGATCTGAACCACGGATACTTTTTATGAAGGCAGAAACTGTATCATAATGAGCATCCCCGTCGCCGTCGTAGTTTAATGCACGCTGCTGTATTGATTCACTGGCAATCTCCAAAGTAATGTGTCTGGTTCCGTTTTCATCAGGTTCTGTAGTCAGGACAGCCAGTTCTATTGCATTTAATGCCGAACGAGCATCACCGGCAGCAACCCGTACAATGTGCTGCAGGCCAGTTTCCTCGATGGATACATCGTACTCTCCCAGACCTCTTTCTTTATCTTTTAACGCCCTCATGACTATCTGTTTTACATCCCGATCGTTCAGCGGCTGAAGTTCAAACACTCTGGACCGAGAAACCAGGGGTGCAATCACTTCAAAGTAAGGATTTTCGGTGGTGGCTCCTATAAAGGTGACAATTCCTTTTTCAACTGAAGGCAGCAGTGCATCCTGCTGAGCTTTGTTGAACCTGTGCACCTCATCAATGAACAGAAGGGTTCTTTTCTGATACATCCCCAAGCGCTTTTTGGCTTCTTCAGCTACCCTACGAATATCAGCCACACCGGACATAACTGCGTTCAGCCTTTCAAATTCAGCCTCACTCTCCCTGGCAATGATGCCTGCCAATGTTGTCTTCCCGGAACCAGGTGGACCATAGAGAATGATCGAAGTCAGACGATCTGCCTTGATAGCACGGCGCAGTAATCGACCCTCCCCCACAATGTGCTCCTGGCCTATGAGCTCATCAAGGCTTCTGGGTCTCATACGGTCAGCCAGCGGTGCCTCTTTTTCAAGTTGATTCTTCCGATTTCGGTCGAAAATACTCATAAACGCGTCGGGAGGCGTACGCTGCGCCCCCCGACTGACTGCACCTCCTCAGAGATAGCGTTTGAACCACTCAGTGATCTGATCAAGACGGTGAATTCTGTGCCAGGGACGCCCACCGCGGGAAAGTCCGTGGCTCTCACCTGGATAGCGTACAAATTCCGCCTCAACCCCCTGTTTTTTCAATGTGGCATATACCTGTTCACCCTGTTCTATTGGACAGCGGTGATCTTGTTCAGAATGAATAATCAAAGTGGGGGTGTTCGCCTCATGCATGTAGCTCAGTGGCGATTGCTGGCGGAACTTCTCGGGAGCCTCCCAGGGGTGACCGCCAAATACTTCATCCCACATGTAGCCTATATCACTGGTACCCCAGAAACTGTGAACATTTGACACACAGCGCATGGATACCGCGGCAGAAAACAGGTCAGTGTGACCGATGATCCAGTTGGTCATGTAACCTCCATAACTGCCTCCTGCTACTCCCAACCGCTTCTCATCAATTTGAGGATAGTCTCGCAGAGCAGTTTTCATACCTGCCATAACATCAGCATAATCGGGGTCTCCCCAGGCCGGTTGGATGGCTGCCCGGAAATCCTCACCGTAACCGGAACTACCCCGGGGATTGGTGAAGACCACCGCGTAACCAGATGCTGCGAGAATCTGAAACTCAAAAAAGAAAGTTCCCGTATACATTGCTGTCGGACCGCCGTGAATCTGCAAAACTGCGGGAATCTCCTCCTCGCCATCATTTTCGGGTAGAATAATCCACCCGTCTACTGCTGGAGAATCCTCATCGGCTCGAGCCGTGAAACGCTCGGGAGTGAAAACCTTGTTCTGCTCTGCCAGCTGTTTGTTAGTCTCAACCAGACATTCCTCGGGCACGTTTTGCATCTGCTCATCCAGAACCTCGTCGCTGTGAGTACCAGCGTTGAGTGCAGGTTCTCCCTTCAGTTTCAGCAGGTGTAGAACACTGGGATTGTCCATCCTGGCAACTGCCGCAGCAGCCATGCCCAGTTCAGGGCGAATGTGCACATTAAACAGGACACGATCTCCGGTGGTCATAAGCTTGGGCTCACCGGTTGCGACATCCACTTCTACTATATGTGTGGTTCCTCGCTCACTGGTCAGATAATAGATTCTCTCGCCCTCCTGGTCCCAGGTGAGCTGAGGCGCTCCGCCGGAAAACCGCATGTCGGTTATAGACCGGTCCCCAAACGAAACATCGTACTCTTCTGTCAAATCAACCAGTTCATCTGAAGGTTCTCCATCAACCTCATCCAGGTGAGCCAGCCATAATCTGGTGTTTGTATACATCCCGGACCGTTCCCGTCGGTGACCCAGATAAGCTATGGTCTTACCGTCAGGAGACCAGCTGGGGGAGCCGGCCGGGCCGGAGCTGTCAGTAACTTTGACCGGCTCATCGGCACTATTTATTCCGGGCACTGGAAACAGCCATATGTCGGAAAAACGCTGCATGTCTGGATTTTCTGCCCTGCACGCAGAGAGTGCAAGCCAACGTCCATCAGGAGAAAACACCGGGTTACTGTGATTGAAATCTCCACAGGTCACAAGTTTGGGCTCGGGTATTTGCTCCCGGCTTCCTATAAATCTTTCATCAAAAGATACACAGGCCACGTGGCTTCGCTTTCCTTGCAGAAACCCTGCTCCGTCTGCCTTATACTTTATTTTGTCAATGTGTTTAACATCTTCTGTATATTTGTCATACAACTGCTGAAGTTCGTTGTCTTCTTCCCGGTCTGAATCGTCCTCGTCATTTCCTGCTTCTGTGAGCCCCTTGTCGGGGTCTATTCGACAGCTGACCGCCAACATATCACCTGAAGGAGCCCATGTGAAACCCCGTACTCCCCCCTCAATGCAGGTCAGCGGATATGCTTCGCCCCCCTCTGAAGACAGCACCCAGACCTGGCGGCCGCACTCCTCATCGAATACCGGGCGTCCGGACAAAAAGGCCAACCATTTACCACCTGGAGACCAGCGTGGGTGGGATACTCCTCCTTCTGACGCAGTATAGGGGCGGGGCTGCCCGCCATTTTCGGTATCCACCAGATACACCCGGCTGTTGTATTTATTATCTTCTGCATCGACAGTATGGCGAACATAAGCAACTTTGTCTCCCATGGGTGATATCCTGGGATCGCTAACAAACTCAAAATCCAGTAAATTAAAAGATTCAAATAACTGCAAGGTCGCTTCCCCCTTCTTTTTTATACTTATTTATACTTATCAATCCATCTGTTGGATTGTCTGATGAATGGTATCTACCGCTGTTTCAACATCGTCAGGTCCGATCTGATAGTGTGTCACCATTCTTATTTGCTGAGGCCCAATTGTATTGGCCAGCACACCTGCAGATTCCAGTTCCTCGAGGAATGAATCTGCATTTAACCTGTCCGGATCGACATCAAATGCCACTATATTGGTCTCGACGGCATCCGGATTAATGGAAAAAGGCTTCATGTTGGCTAAGGATTCAGCGAGTTTCCGTGCCGTCTGATGATCCTCATCCAGGCGTTTGGACATGACTTCAAGAGCTATGATACCTGCCGCAGCCAGAATTCCTGCCTGTCGCATTCCACCACCAAGGACCTTGCGTGCGCGCAAACATCCATCAATAAACTCTTCGGACCCAGCAACTATAGAACCAACCGGGGCGGCCAATCCCTTGGAAAGACAAAACTGGACACTGTCTACAGGTTCGGTCAACTCTGTGACACAAACACCTGCTGCAGTTGCCGCATTGAAAATGCGCGCACCATCAAGGTGAACTTTCAAACCTTGTTTATGAGCGACTTCAGCAAGTTCGCGAGTATCTTTGGGGGAAACCACCGCACCGCCTGCGCGGTTGTGTGTATTTTCCAGACACAGCAGACTACTTTTTGGGTAATGAATGTTGTCTCCCCTGATTGCAGCGCGAATATCCTCAGTTGACATTATCCCACTTTTCCCGGATAAAGTACGAGTCTGACAGCCGGATAACCGGGCTGCGCCCCCGCCCTCAAACAAGAAAATATGAGAATTTTCCTCCAAAATTATCTCGTCGCCGATCTGTGTGTGGGTCATGATTGCAGCCTGGTTCCCCATGGTTCCACTCGGGACGTACAATGCTGCCTCTTTACCCACCATATCAGCCGCCAATTCCTGAAGGCTATTTACTGTCGGATCATCTCCGTAAACATCATCTCCAACCTCAGCCTCAACCATAGCCTTACGCATTTTCTCTGTAGGTTTAGTCACAGTATCACTACGAAGATCTATCACGTTTGAAATCTCCTCCCTGCAAATCACCTAGTTGCTTTTTTGAAACCACCACACAACAACATACTTTCTTCATAAACCACCTAGTAACCTGTCTCTTTTCCAAGCATCTTTGTCTTTTATTAATACTTTTAAAGCTTCAAGGGCAAACTAGTACCCGAAACGTTGAGCTCGGAGGTGTTTGATAATGTTGAAGAAACAAATCTGGTCTGAAATAGTAGGTTGTATGTTGGTGATTGCTCTCATGGTAACTCTATTCTCTGGTCTGAGTAGGGCACAAACATCAGAAACTGTTTTTGTATACCATCCGGTGATGTGGCAGCAAAGGCTGCATCTCATCCCCATTTTACATCAACTGCAGGCAGGTAGTTCTGGAGAAGTAAAAAAAATCGATGAAGCAGTTAATAAACTTTTGCACCAACAAAGCGACAGTCCCACTTCATTTCTGGCAGGTCTTTTTGATCAAGATATGGCCTTGAACTCTGTTCAAACCCAAGAAAAAACGGTGATTCTGGATTTTGACAGCAACCTGAGGGCAATTAACGTAGGAGCCTGGGGCGAGAAAGTGATGGTTCAGGCGATAGTCAAAACAGCCCTGGCAGCAGCCGGGGAACAAATCCAAGAAGTTGTCATTACTCTCGATGGTGACACAGCTGAAACTCTGGCTGGACACATCTGTCTACAGGAGCCCTTGACACCGCGGAATAATGTGTTGTGGCCCGGTGAATACTCATTTGCCGACCACTGGGCTCACACTGAAATGCTCACGGCCGCTACCAGCGGCATCGTTCAACCAGGGGGGATTGCTTCTGATCTCCAAAAGCCCATCACTCGGGGGGAATTTGTCCGCACTGCTGTAAAATCGGTAGGTTTCGAGGAGGCTTTAATGGCAGTTTCAAATGGTGAAGCTTATCCGCTGCCGTTCACTGACATAGACACAGACTCCCCGTTAATTGCTCACCTGCGCATCGCGGTGGCAGAAGGCATAATAAGACCTGATGATTACGCACCAGAATATGTTTTTGAGCCAGAATCTCCAGTCACCAGACGTGAAGTTCTGGTAATGAGCACCAGAATAGCAATGAAATCTAACAAATCAGAGGATATCAGTAAAGCACCCGTGAACAACCTGCAGATAGATCAATATCCTAGATGGCTGGAAAAATACTGTCTCAAGGCGCTGCGATTTGGCATAGTTCAGGGATATCCGGATAGCTCTCTCCGTCTTCAGTCCAGAGCATCCACGGCAGAAGCAGTGAGCATGATTACAAGGGCTATGGGTTATAACCCTGATTTACACAGAGTCGCAGTAGTCCAACCACATGCCGGGGCAGCAGTAGGACCGGGACAGCCGGTGTTAGGGATAACTACCTGTAAGCCGGAAAATCTTCAATATAAGTTGAAATGCCAGGACGATTCCACCTCCGCTGAGGGAAACCTCACCAGATGGCCAAAAGGCAGCCGACAAAGGCTTGACGATATCTGGTTTTCTTTCACTCTACCAGATGAATCAAATGATTTTTGGGACGAGCAAAGGAATATGTACCTGGAGTTATACTGTACGACAGAAGGGGAAGTTGAAGTCTCTTTGCCCCTGACTCAGAAAACGGACTGGATAGTAGATGAAGCAAATACTAAAGGTGAATAAAAAGAAAAACTGCCCACCGTGCCGTGTTTTAATCCCGGTTTGTTTAACCCGCCTAGGTTAAAGTGGGTGCCCTATGGTTGACTTTGGACGTCCACTCGCTGGAGGCGTGCCCGCTACCAACCAGCTCAGGCTCCCGTTTCATTGGTGTTCGGTCAAACAATTTCGGGGCAATCACGTACACAGCAGACAGTGAATTTTCAAAGTCTTGGTTGAGCGACATTCGACACTATCCGTGCCTCTCAACTGTGTAAAAATGATAACATATCACCCGCAGCACCGCAACCAAAATCAGCTGTCGTTATCAACCTTTAACGACAGATCATTCAACTGTTCAGGGCTGACAGGTGCAGGTGCACCGGTCATTGGTTCACGCCCTGCTGATGCTTTGGGGAAGGCGATAACATCCCTGATAGTACTTTCTCCGGCCAAAAGCATCACAAACCTATCAAGCCCAAAAGCTATCCCACCGTGGGGAGGTGCTCCATACGACAGGGCATCCAACAGGAAACCAAATTTATCCTGCTGTTCTTCGGGAGTTATCCCCATATGTTCAAATATAGTTTTTTGAATATCGGACCTGTGGTTTCTTATGCTACCTCCCGCCAGTTCCACTCCATTGAGCACAAGATCATATTGCCGGGATCGGACCTCAAGTGGCTCATCATTCAGCCTTGGTTCATCTTCCGGGACAGGAGCAGAAAATGGGTTATGTATACTGCTAAGCTGACTTTCTTCCAGTTCAAACAGCGGCGGCCGCACCACCCAGACAAACTCTAAAGATGCATCATCCTCGACCAACTGCAATTGTTCTGCCAGGTCCACGCGTAATAGGCCCAATATGCGGTTGACATCCGTTTTCTCGCCAGCCAAAAGCAGGAGCATGTCACCAGATCCTGCCTCGGTTATTCGGGCAAGATTTCGCACCTCAGCATCGGATAGATGTCCACTGATCGGCGAACGCAGGGCTTCAGACCCCAGTGTTGGACGTTTCTCAAACCCTAACCACAGCAGTCCGGCTGCCCCATATTCTTTGGCTTTATCTTCCCAGGCATCTATTTCCGAACGGCTCGCATCAGCCATGTTATCAACAACTAAACCCTTTACTACTCCACCCTGCTCAACGGTTTCGGAAAATATTCTGAAATCAGAGTGGGCCAATTCGGCTGAGACGTCCACCAACGGCATGGAATACCTCAGATCAGGTTTGTCAGTGCCGTATTTGTCCATAGCCTCGTCATATGTCATCCGCTCAAACGGAGTGGATATGTCTTTATTCATAACTTCCAAATACACACCAGCTACCAGTTCTTCAACCAGATCCTGTACTTCCTCTTCTCCCACAAAGGCCATTTCGATATCCAGCTGAGTGAATTCCGGCTGACGGTCTGCCCTGAGGTCCTCATCTCTGAAACATCTAACTATTTGATAATATCGGTCGTAACCGCCAATCATAAGCAGCTGTTTAAAAATTTGTGGCGACTGAGGAAGTGCATAAAAACGATCCGGTCCGACACGAGTGGGAACCAGATAATCACGAGCCCCTTCCGGTGTACTCCTGGTCAGATAAGGGGTTTCAATCTCCCAAAAACCTTCAGAATTCAAAAAGTTCCGGAGACATTTGCACAGCCGGTGCCTTATCCACAGGTTTCGCTGCATTCTTTGAGTGCGGATATCCAGATATCGGTGTTCAAGACGGAGATTTTCGTCTACAGACTCCACCTGCAACGTAGAAATAGGAGGAACTTCAGACTGATTCAGGAGTTTAATTTCGCTGGGAATAATCTCCACTGCTCCAGTGGCCATATCCGGATTGACGGTTTCTGGCGAGCGCTCACTTACCAGACCCCTGACTGCCACCACAAAATCAGCGCGCCATCCCTTCGCCTTATCCCACAATTGGTGCATATCTTCAGCATGAAAGGTAATCTGGACAGCTCCTGCCCGGTCCTGAACCTCCATAAACAGCAGCTTTCCCAGATCCCGCAGATTGGATACCCAACCCATCAGCGTTACCTCTCGTCCGGCATCGCGAGTATTGAGTTCCCCGCACATATCAGTTCTCCGCCAATCACCAAGCGGCTCTGAAATCGGACTGTCAGAATGTCCGCGTGTTGAATCATTGTTTTGTAAATCCTTTTCGCTCACACCCTACCACCTCCACAATTACTTACCGGGTGAATCATTATTCAGATTTTGATTTCTTAGCATCGAGCAGGTGGTCTACCAATAGACCCATTTCCACCTCACTCTGATCCCCTGTTTTCATATTCCTTACAGTCATAACTTCTGATTTCAGCTCGTTTTCTCCAATCATAATTACAAATTGGGCCGGGTACTTATCAGCATATCTCATCTGGGCCCTAACACTTCGGTCCAGGTAGTCCATATCACAGCTTATTCCGGCCTGCCGCAGGGTCCTTAAGAGGCTCACAGAAAACTTGCTGGCTCGCTCGCCTATTGTCACTACAAAAACATCAAGGGATGGTCGGTTGGGAAGGTAGGCCTCTTCTTCTTCCAGTATCATCAGCAAACGCTCAAGGCCCATTCCAAAACCTATCCCGGGAGCGGATTCACCTCCAAGCAGTTCAACCAAACCATCGTAACGTCCACCACCGCAGACCACATCCTTGGCCCCCAGGGCGTCATGGGTGATCTCAAAAACGGTTTTCGTATAATAATCCAGACCACGTACCAGGGTGGGATCCTGCACATAAGATATCTCCAGCTCGTCCAGGCACTCACGTGATTCAGCATCATGCTGGGCACAACCATCACAGAGGTAGTCACTCATCAGCGGGGCATTTCTGAGAAAATCTCTGCATTTTTCCCTCTTACAGTCCAATATGCGCAGGGGATTATTCTGCATGCGTCGCTGACAATCTGAACACATCTCTCTGATGCAATTTTGCAATGACTCCTTCAGGTCGCTGAGATAATCAGGTCGACAATCAGGACAACCTATGCTATTGATGTGCAGATCTAACCCTGATATACCCAGTTGAGCGAGATACTCGAAGGCCAGCGATATAATCTCTGCGTCTATGGCTGGATCTGCACTACCAAAACACTCAACACCAAACTGATGGTGCTGCCGAAGACGACCGGCCTGAGGACGCTCATACCTGAATATGGGCCAGCCCACGTAGCACAATTTGACCGGTTGCGCTTCCGCATGCAGGTTTTCCTGTATGTACAAACGGGCAGCTGGAGCGGTACCCTCGGCCCGTAGGGTTATACTGCGATCCCCACGATCCGTAAAAGTATACATTTCTTTTTCCACAATGTCCGTGACTTCTCCCACGGTTCGAGTAAACAGTTTACTATGTTCTAATATGGGAGTTCTGACTTCCTCATATCCAAAAAGCCCGGCAATTTCCCGGGCGGTAGATTCTAAGTACTGCCATTTGGGACTCTGCTCCGGAATGACATCTTCAGTCCCCCGGGGTCGTCTAATATCCATGACTTACTTATCTCCTTCCTGCAAGCCGAATGGCAAATCACCATCACCATGCGGATCATCTGGAAAACATCGACATATATCCTTGAAAAGTATAACATGTGAGCGACCTCCGGCAAACTTACCCTGTATCTTCAGTTTGCAGGCGGACTTGTGCCGCTAAAGTTAAAAAGTCCTATCGCTATCCAGAAGCAGCGTAACCGGCCCCCAATTGTTGAGCTGCACATCCATCATTGCACCGAATTCTCCTGTTGCTGCTTCCGGCAGGTACTCATTGATCTGCTGAACGAAAGACAAATAAAGCCTTCGTGCTTCCTCTGGTGCGGCAGCCCCGGTAAAAGATGGACGATTTCCCCCGTGGCAGTCCCCGTATAATGTAAACTGTGGAACAACCAGAACCTCAGATTGAGCATCAGCGGGAGCAATGTTCATCTTACCATCGTTATCTGGAAATATTCGCAGATTTGCTATGCGGTCAGCTAGATACTCGACGTCGTCAAGGCTGTCTCCCTTTCCAATTCCGAGCAGAACCAGCATACCTTTTCCGATTTCTCCAGACACCCGCTCATTAACCAAAACACGTGCTTCAGAAACTCTCTGGACGACAGCTCGCATTTAAGCAACCACTCCTCAGTGAGAAACTCTTTCCACTCTCAATACGTCGCGAATGCGCTCAACCCGCTGCTTCAGGTATCCCAGCTGCTGCAGATCATGGATCTCCAGAACCATATTCACCACTGCAGTTCCATCAGTACGCGTTCGGGCCTTCGCATCCAAAATATTCGTGCTGAAGGAGGCAACGGCCTGGGCAACATCTGATAGCAGCGCTGGTCGATCAACGGCAACTATCATGATTTCGACCGGATAATAGCCGGCCTCAACAGAATCCCAAGAAACCTCAATGACCCTCTGCTCTTCATCAAGATAACGAGTTATATTTGGGCAATCGGAACGGTGAATCGAGACACCCCGCCCGCGTGTCACATAACCCAGAATTTCATCACCTGGAACGGGATTGCAGCATCGAGCCAGACGAACCAGTACGTTATCAATTCCTTTCACCTTGACTCCCGGCTCGCGGTCGTCAGCCTGAGGAAGTTTATCCTTCAGCGACTCCTTATCAATAGTTATTTTTTCACCGCCATGCTCCTCCCGATACAGTTCTCTAAGTCGCGAAGCTACCTGACCAGCAGTAATCCCGCCGTAACCCACAGCAACCAGCAGATCATCGACACTATTAAAGTTGAATCTATGCCTGACTTTGGACAGATAATCTTCGCACATTACTTCTTCTGGGTTCAAGCCCAGGTCCGTGATCTCTTCCCGCAGCAGACGTTTTCCCATTTCCAGGTTTTCATCCCGGCGTTCTCTGCGGAACCACTGGCGTATCCGGGAACGAGCACTTGAGGTCTGAACTATTTTCAACCAGTCTGAACTGGGGCCGCCGCTCTGCTTACTGGTTAAAATCTCTACAATGTCTCCATTTTCAAGTTCTGTATCCAGGGGTGCTATGTTTCCATTGATCTTGGCACCAACACAGCTGTGACCAACTTCTGTGTGAATCCGATAAGCAAAATCGATCGGCGTAGACCCATCAGGAAGTTCTATCACATCTCCCTTGGGAGTAAACACAAACACCTCGTCCGAAAAAACATCAATCTTTAGGGATTCCATAAAATCATGGGGATCAGGCGCCTCGCTCTGCCACTCCAAAATCTCCCGCAGCCAGGCCAGTTTCTTGTCAAATTCTTCGTCAGACTCGCCCCCTTCTTTGTAACGCCAGTGAGCCGCGATTCCATATTCCGCTATCCGGTGCATGGAACGAGTTCTAATTTGAATCTCAAACGGCTCACCTTCTGGACCTATCACCGTGGTGTGAAGGGATTGATACATATTGCTTTTGGGCATGGCTATATAATCCTTGAAACGACCAGGAAGGGGCCGCCACATATTGTGCACCCCCCCAAGCACTCCGTAACAGTCCTTCACACTGTCGGTGATTACCCGGATGGCAACAAGATCAAAAATCTGCTCCAGAGAGCGATCCTGATTCTTCATTTTATTCCAAATACTGTATAAATGCTTTGCCCGACCATGAATATCAGCTTCAATTCCTATTTCCAGTAAAGTTTCATTCAATTCATCTATAACTTCTTGAGTATATTTTTCTCTTTCTCTTCTACGAGCGGGAACTTCTTCGGCCAATTTGTCGTACTCTTCAGGATGCAGGTGTTTTAGCGAAAGATCCTCTAACTCCACCTGGATACGGGAAATTCCCAGCCGATGAGCAAGGGGGGCAAAGATCTCAAGAGTTTCTTCGGCTATCGCCTTACGACGGGATTTCGACAGAGGCTGAAGGGTACGCATATTATGCAAACGATCAGCTAATTTGATCAGGATGACCCTGATATCTTTGGCCATTGCCACAAACATTTTACGTAAGTTCTCCGCCTGCTCTTCAAATTTGGTTCTGGCTTCCAGCTGGGTCAGCTTTGTTACGCCATCCACCATCGTAGCAATTCTCTCTCCAAAAGATTCCTCGATCTGCTCCAGGGTGACTTCACTATCTTCAACTACATCGTGCAATAAAGCTGCCGCTAATGTATCTGCATCCATGTCCAGCTGCGACAAAATAATCGCAACATGCAGGGGGTGCTGAACAAACTCTTCGCCGGATGCCCGCATCTGACCAGAGTGGGCATCACACGCGAATTCATAGGCAAGTTCTATCTGCGTCAGTGCATCTTCGGACAGATATTCACTGGCTTGGGCTTTGAACTCAGCAAAGGTCACTCTTATCCCCCCCCACTTTCCTCAGATACACCACTGCATTCACTATCAAAGACAGAATAATCATACAATGCCGAGAGGAGTTCCGCATCTGATAAATTCGCTCGTCCAGCAGCATCTTCCACCTTCTTAACGCGTTGTCTTCCCAGGCGATAAGTGGGTGAATCCTCCAGTGTCAGGTTGTCCTCCTCCGGTGAAAGCAAAAGCCATATCTTACTATTCCCGCGTTCCAAGGATGCAGCAAGATTCAACTCCGCGAATATAAGCATGGCGCGATACAGCCCAATATAATCCAATCCTTCAATGCTATCCAAGATAAACTCAGCAGTATCTCCCTGGGGATCAAAAAACCTTTCAGAATCATCAAGTTCTGATGTCTGCTCTGAAGAGGTAACAGCTGCCTGCTTTGCGGAAGTACTCCCATTGATACGGCGACGAAGCAGCCGATAAATCCTGCGCAGTTTTTCCTCCGATGGGTGCTGAGACGACAAGTCACGCCATCTGCGCCTGAGAGCATTCAGCAAACATCCTTGCTCACCTGAACCAGCGGGCCGAAGCCCCATAATTTGAAGCTGCAGTCCCTGGCGATTACGCCAGTTATCACGCTTTATTCGATAGGCAATATCCCACTCCCGTGAACCACGATTTTCGGTCCACTGTCTGGCCATCCTGAAACCGATAGCACGCAGATTCGGTCTCAATTTGAACAGCAGATGGTTTTCATCTTCTCCCACCAGACGAGCACCCTCAATGCTCACACCAGAGCTGCAAAACATGGGAGGGGGATTTTCCTCTCCAAAGGGTCTGAGGCGGTCAATCTCGTCCAGTATGTCAGTATGCAGCACTCTGAGTGGGGTTTTCTGCGCAGATTCAACCTCAGGTATCAGGTCGGGGGCAGTCATCCTGTCCTGCACCAGTCGATGTAATTCATCCGCTAGGCCATTGAGGTTATCATCGGCGACCTTGACACCAGCAGCTCCACTGTGCCCACCATAACTGTGCAGAAGCTCACCGCATTCCTGCAGCGTATCTGTCAGGGGAACTTGTCCAATACTGCGTCCTGAACCCGCCCACAAATCATCAGATCCTGATTCTCTGCTCAACAAAAACACCGGTCGACGGAATCGCTCAACCAGGGCTGACGCAGCTGGCCCCAGGACGCCGGAATGCCAGGAATCCTTTTTCAGAACAAGACACGCTCTATTGAGAATCTCTGGATTTTCAACCAGCTTCAGTTGAGCCTCTCTCGTGACCCGGTCCTGTATTTTTCGGCGCTTTTTGTTGGCGCTGTCACAAAACCTGGCAAGCTTTTCTGCTGCTTTATCACTACGGGTAATCAGCAGTTTCACGACATTGGCAGCGTCATTCAACCTTCCGGGTGCGTTGATCCTTGGCGCAATCTGGTAGGCAACCTGTTCCGCAGTCAGCTCAGACAGATTTACCCCAGCAGATGCGGCGATTGCCTTTATACCCGCTCGGTGTCCCCTCTGCAGCACCTCAATTCCATGACGCACCAAAATCCTGTTTTCACCCCTCAGGGGAGCCACATCAGCAATTGTTCCCAGAGCCACCAGGTCCAGATATTTGCGGATATTCTTATCCAGCAGCATTCTGCCCAACTGAAATACAACTCCTACTCCTGCCAAGTTGGAGTCCGGATAATCACACCCGACCTGTCTGGGGTTGATCACAGCCGAAGCTGCGCCTGGTAATTTGCTGTCGACTACCTGATGGTGGTCCGTTATCAAAACATCTATACCAAGTTCACTGGCCAATTTGACTTCATCCTGTGCAGTGATACCGCAGTCAACGGTCACCAGTAGATCTATACCATCGGATTCTGCCTGACGGACTGCTTCACAGCTCAACCCGTAGCCTTCGACAAAACGGGAAGGAATTTGGTAGTCTACCTCACCACCGCATTCGTCAATAACCAGGTATAATAAGGCTGTAGCGGTAAGTCCGTCACAATCATAATCACCATATATCCTGATCTTTTCACTGGCAGATATGGCCCGACGAATGCGATCCACGGCCTTATCTGCATCTTTGAGGCAATCTGGATCGGCAAGCTGCTTGAACTCTGCAGATAAAAATTCCTGGGCCTCTTCTGGGTCGGAGTACCCACGGTTAACCAGGACTCCCGCAGTAATTGGGGAAATATCAAGGTGCTGAACGAGGTTCTGTACTTGTGATTCATCTGGCTCGAATGAGTTCCAACAAACTATTAACATCACCCTCAAAAACTACAGGATAAGCACGTGCAGGCTAGCTGTCATTCATCTGCAGAATTTTTATCATCAGAGGCTTCAGGGTCGGATTGTGAAAGAGATCGATCCTGCATTTTGGACTGCAAACATTCTAATTCCTGCTGCAACCGGTTTCTCTCATCTTCAACCTGTCGCAGTTTGCTGGACGGATCTGTACCCCGCAGCCGGTTATAAAGCTGCCTGAACAAGCCCACAGTGCCTACCAGCAAACCTCCGGCAGCAGATGCACCCACGATTACCGCAACAAGAGAAGTTTCCAGTTCCCATGCGAAAAACTGCAGATGTACAGCCTGGGGATTCTGCCCAGCGAAAATAGCTATAATAAGTGCCAAAAGCAGCATCAGGAAAAGCACAGCAGTCGTCACGGTGAATTTCTCCCTCCCCAGCCCGAATTTGAGACTGACGCTCCGCTCTACCGTTCATGATCATCGACCATGTTAGATTCGCGAAATCGTCTGAATTGGATTCTTTTCCTGCCACAGCGACCATAGCGGGCTGGCAAAGAAAATTGATGAATACGTACCAATCACAACACCAAACAGCAAGGCTAAAGTGAACTGTCGCAGGTTTTGTCCACCGAACACGAAAATGGAACCGACCGCCACAAAAGTAGTTACCGAGGTTGCCAGTGTACGCATCAACACCTGTCTGATGCTATCATCAATAGTTTCAATCAATGATTCGCCCTTCTTACGGTACCTGAGGTTCTCTCGAATCCGGTCAAAAACCACAATAGTGTCGTTTGCCGAATAACCAATGATGGTCAGGATCGCAGCAATAAATGCACTGGTAATTTCCAGTCTGAAAAGAGAAAACAAGCCCAGCATTATCAAGGCGTCATGCAGCAAGCAAACAATGGTTACCACTGCAAATCTGATCTCAAACCGCAGCGTAATGTAAAGGACCATGGCCAGTACAGCAATAACAAGAGCTAAAAGCCCGGCTCGAAACAGCTCTTCGCCAATTACCGGAGAAACGCTATCCAACTGGACGATTTCAAACTCCCCGAATTGCTGTAAATCGGCGTAAAGTTCCTCTCGTTCCTCCTCATCAGGAAAAGCAGTAGATCTTATCCTTATAATGGGAGAATCGGGTTCCCCCAGGTGGACCGCCTCTGCCCGCTGCATATCTGGGTGCTCTCTCACCACAGACTCGACCGCAGAAGCCTCCACTGGCTGATCGTACTGCACTTCCAGGATCGACCCACCGGTAAAATCAACTCCCAGGTTGAGGCCCTGAATCCCGAGGCTAAGCAGCCCTATCACAATCAGCAGGCCAGATATAATAAATGTTATATTGCGCTTATCAATGAAGCTAAAGTCATTCATCAGCAGTTTGTGTTCATCTCGTTGCCGTTCGTTTCCTTGCGACATTACTGTCCTCCCCTCGAGCCGAAAAACAGTGAGCCTTCACGTATCAATCCGGCTCCCGCCAACTCAATGAGCGCCAGGCGGGTAATTACCAGGGCAGTAAACATACTGGTTAATATACCCAGCGACAGCGTAACAGCGAATCCCCGGATCGGACCTGTAGCCAACCAATACAGTACAACTCCAGCTATCAATGTAGTTACATCAGCGTCAACAATAGTCCTGAAAGCATTGGCAAAACCGCTTTCGATAGCCGCTCGCGGTGTAGCTCCTGCCCGGACTTCTTCTTTTATTCTTTCAAAAATAATTACATTGGCATCAACCGCCATACCCAGTGACAGAATCAACCCTGCCAGACCGGGAAGGGTCATTGTGGCATTTATTCCAGCCATAATCAGAAGGACTAATGTCAGATATAATCCCAGAGAAAACACAGCCCAGATACCCGGTACGCGGTAAAACAGAATCATCAACGAAATTATGGCAGTGATGGCTATTATCGCAGCCTGCCAGCTCTGCTGCACAGATGCTTCTCCAAGCATGGCACTGATATACTGCGGCCGAAGCGGCTCCAGTTCTATCGGCAGTGCACCAGAATTCAGAACTACAGCTATCTCCTGAGCTTCCTCTAAAGAATCATAACCTTCAATTATGGGACTACCATCCGTTATAACGGAGCGAACCACCGGGGCCTGAACCACTTCATCATCCAGGTATATGACCATTCGTTCTCCCAGAAGCTCCTCTGTTGCTTCAGCAAGTATTTCTGTTCCCTCAGCATCAAATTCAAGACTTACAATGGGTTCCTGTGCTCCCATCTCAGTCGTCTGAAAAACGGCCTGTGCCCGCTCCAGGTGGCGTCCGGTCAGAACAACATTGCCGTCGTCATCGCGAAATTCAAGTTGGGCAGTGCGTCCTACCATTGCCATGGCCTCTTCTGGATCATGAACATCGGGCAGGCTCACCACTATACGGCGATCACCTTCCCGCACAATGACAGGCTCAACTACCCCCATGGCATCGACACGGCGCCGGATTACCTCTACAGCTGAAGTCATACCCTCTTCGGTGACCGGGGTGGTCTCGGTATCCTGGGCTTCCAGAACTATGTGGATCCCTCCAACGAGATCCAGACCTTTATTAATGTCATCCCACACGGGAGAATAAAACCCAAAATACCCCCCGACGGCCACAACGACCACCATCAGTGCGATAAACCTCATAAGATGAGTGCGTCGTTTGCGTCGCAAGCTGTCTACCCCTTTCGTCATTTATTCAACACAACACGCATCAAATTATAACTGCAATATGTCAACTTAGTAAATAGCTACCCTTCACTCCATATCACTTTCCAGTTTGATGCAACAATGCCTTCTTCCACATCCGTGCAGTTCAGCTGACTAAATCAACTTTCATTCTCTTCTAACAATTTAAGTACCAGATCTGAAACCTGCCCGGGAGTCATCTGGTCAGTGTTAATATGAATATCAGCCACATGTTTGGCCTTGGCAAGGCGTCTTTTTTGATCCTGCAGGCGATCTTTCCCCCATGAAATGTCCCTACGTCGTCTCAGCTCTTCATAGCTGGCGTCAAGGAAAACCACAAAGTCCGGGTCTCGCAGACGAAACATGTAGGACACAGAAGAGTGTTCCTGAGCCACAGAAAACGCTGGAATATCCGCCTTCCGAAGATTTTTCACCAGAGTACTCTTGCCGGAAGCGCAGCATCCCACTACCACTATCCGGGGGGATTTGTCCATAAAGATACTCCTTTCGAGTCAATGAGTATCAATAAGGAAACTTCAGATCAATCGAACGAACGGCTGCTTCCCCAAGCTGTTTTCCCCTCGCCTCGACCGTTATGGCTGCCAGGGACATATCATCTTTAGGTCTACCTCCATCAGCCTGCAGGGCCGAGGTAAATACACTATCAGCAAATGTCTCAACACTCGGAGGTGGATGCTCCTGAACCGCACCAATCATCTGCTCTTTCAGCATGTCCAGCTCCAGGCTGCCTCCATCGTCCTGTATCCTGCATATACCATCAGTAAAGATAGCCGCACAATCACCAGGATGCAGACGTTTTTCCAAAATTGCAGGCTTGGTAAACTGATGAACCCCTATTGGAGGGACTTCCTCATCGAGACACCTTGGCAGTCCGCCCCGTTCGAAAATCAAAGCTCCCGAGTTTCCGTTGCGCGAGATAACCAGGCTATTGGTGTTGAGATCTACAGACATAATAGCGAGCGTGCAGACGATTTTGCCTCCACGAAGAGCGAGTAAATTGTCGTGAACAGCCCGGGCAACGGCTCCATCCCTGGCTCCCTCAGCGATCAGCGCTGCAGCACGAGCCACCACCCAGTTACTTATTCGCTTCGCAGCAGGCCCACTGCCCTGCCCATCCGCCATGATCACGGAAAGTCCCCCGCGGGCTCGTTCAACTACATCCACGCTATCCCCGCTTGCCGAAACTCCTGCTTTTGAAGTTTTCCTTACCGCCACCCGAACCCAGTTCTGCTGTGCCATTGAACCTCAGTCTCTCCCCCAAATCAGTTGTTTTTTAGTTTCAGAATGCAACCGTAATGTTCGAAGTCTGTTCAGGGCTGCCGCCACCCCCACCATACGTGGACGGGCAAAACCTCCAGAGTACCCCTCAAAGGGAGATATTATGTCAAGTCCTTCCCCATCAATATATCCTGTTTGACGCGGCAAAGCGCCTCCCTGAGGGTAATCTGGAAAATATTTTTTCATGAACTACAAAATTTGACCGATCGCTCGAGTCTACTGACATCGATAAGCTGTTCCACCTGATGAAGTTCTATGTTTTGATGACCAAATTGGATCGTGCTGATCCCCCTGTCCTAATTCGAACCTCCCCTTTCCGCCGGGGATCAATACTGTCCGGATCGGGGGAGCTGTCTGCGATCTCACCTAACGGTTCCCGGGATTCCTTCCCTTCTGGCGGCCGGAAGGATATTTTTCCGCTACTTTATGTGCCTTTTCAGTCACATCCCGGGGACGATAATGATCCATCATTATGACATTGTTCCCCACATCGAAGTAACCACCAGAGCCACCTACTACCAGGATGGTTGAGATCCCTTTCTCCCTGTACAACTGTCTTACTCGATCAATGAAAGGAATGATGAGTTCCTTGTCCCCACTAACCAGCTGCTGCATCCGCATGTCCCTGATCATGAAATTGGTTACACTTGTATCCTCATCCACCAACAGCAATCGGCTCCATCAGCAATAAATGTCACAGCCTTACGGCTGCCAAGGCGATGACGTAAATCAGCAGAATTTTCTCTGTTGAGAACGAACCGCCAGAGGTTATCAGCATCCAGACTGTCATGTTTCATAGCTCGGCGGGCAACGGTTGGAATTTCTTCAACCAGCATTTTCTCGGCCTGAGAACCCAGAACACGTCCTCCCTTGGCTGGTTGACCAGCCACCAATCGAACTTGTATCTCCTGTGTAGATGCCTCAACAGCAGTTCTGGATAAGATATCCTGTCCAGGAGAGTCGACTCCCACCAATCCGATTTTCGCTGACGATGTCCCTTTACTTCTCTGTCAATGAACCAGTCGAACGCCCTTAACAGATAATTCTCCAGACCTATCTTCCGCTCCAAATTTCTGAACATTTCAGAAGAAAAACCTGCCTTCTCCATGTCCAGGTACGCAGCTTTGACGGAGATGCTTAAGGATCGCCCTGAACATAATCTATGGATAGTTTGAATTCCTGCACGCGGTATTTCCCGCTAATAATCTTGTAGGCTCCATATCCACGCCCATCAATTTCATGCAGCTTTGAGATAATCTGCGAACTGTCTTTTACCCCTTTCACCCTATCCCTCCGCGAACAAGTTGGTAAACATAGCTGAAAGACGATGTCGGTTTTTGCTGAGCTTACATCCGTGTAAACAGGAAACTCAAAAAGCCAAGATGAGGCAGAATACGGAGAATAACACCTGAAGAGCCTGTTGTCATAAATCACTTATATTGCTTCTGACCACGAAAACCTGTTAGTTGCAATCTTCAACCGCGTCTCCTTCGCTCAAGCCGCCTCTTTACATCAAGATAGTCTTCCTTTTTAGCCAACCATCTACTATAGTAACTCCAAAATAAAATACCCAGTCCAATCAAGAATAACAACGAAAAAAGGATAAGCCATCCCTGTGGTAGTCCCCCATCTGCACCAACCTGCACCTCGATGTAGGTCCAGGTGAATCCAGTCAAAAATGCCAGCGACCCGGCAACAGCTGCTGCCCGGTTAAGCTTATTTTCCAACTTCTGATATCTAATTTTTTCTTCCCAGGAAAGCATTTCCCATTCAGTAGCAAAACCCAGACTGGGTTGCCCCCTTCTCCCATGACTGTATACCTGGTTCTCCTCTTCGCCATCAGGAAGTTCGACCTCTGCCTGCATCAAATCGCAAACCTTCTTATCCAGTCTAACCTGATATAAACCTATCCCCAGATAAGCGAAGAGAAAAAGGAAGGCCCCGACCTGAATATATGAGATAACCCCCACAAACTCCATGCATTTATCTCCTCACCATCAAACGTTACCTTTTAATGCTACAGTAAAAACAGACAAGCAACTCATGCCACATACCATGTTACAGGTTATAGTATATCATGGTTAATGGATTATCCTCCACCTATTATGGTCAGCTTCAGTCACTCAGGTAGTGTTCGATCGACATTCCTGCTGTAGCACCATCTCCTACTGATGTGGCTATCTGTTTTTGGATCCGCGGACGAACATCACCCACTGCAAAAACCCCCGGTACACTGGTCTGCATTTCAGAATCAGTTATCACTTCACCCTGTTCAGTTAAATCTACCTCGCCTTCAACAAATTCGGTGGCAGGACGATGACCTATGTAGATAAAGACCCCATCGACAGGCAGAATCCTTGTTTCATCTGTTTTCACATCGCGCAATTTGAGACCCTCAACCATAGCATCCCCGATAATTTCCTCAACAACTGTGTTCCAAACAAAATCCACATTGTCGTTGTTCATTACGCGCTCCTGGACTGCCTGCACTGCCCGCAGCTGATCTCTGCGGTGAATGAGGTGAACCCGGTTGGCAAAACGGGTTAAATAAGCAGCCTCACCCACAGCTGCATCTCCTCCACCAACACATGCAACCTCGCGTCCCTCAAAAAAGGCTCCGTCACAGGTGGCACAGTAAGATACCCCACTACCTACCAGCCGTTCCTCTCCTGGAACGTTCAGTTTCCTGGGAGCAGAGCCAGAAGCAATAACCACAGCACGGGCGCGGTATGTGTCCTTCTTCCCAACAATCACCTGGTGATCGCCATCTTCTCTGATAGATTCCGCTGCATCCGAGATTATCTCCGCACCAAACTGCTGGGCGTGTTGAACAAATTGCTGACTGAGCTCAGCCCCTCCAATGTTCAGAAATCCGGGGTAGTTTTCTATTTCGTCTGTTGTGGCAACAAGCCCACCGGGCACTTCCTTTTCCAGTACAATAGTGTCACGACCGGACCGACCGGTATATATGGCAGTAGTCAATCCAGCAGGACCCGCACCTACTATGAGAACCTCGCAACTTCGCATTACCAATGCACCTCCAAAGTGATGTCGATCAGTAATTTATATTAAGCCAGCTTCAACGCTGGACAAGATACTCGCAAAGGACCGCCGGACACACACGAATATCACCAATATCCCCATGCATTCCACCACCACATCTGAAAAGCCATGACGAGTGCCGCAATCAGAGTCTGGTAGGGGAAAAACCGCAGTGTTTCTTTTTCAGTAAAGTAGCCCTCATCACCACTGCCTACCAACAGCATCAGATTATGAAATGGCAGCGCAAATCCCATTACCGCCGCTGTATAGGTTAGCAGCATGGCCGGGGCGGTTGGCAAGTTAACTGCCGCGGCAAGCATAACCACAGGAGCTGATAGCATTGACAGTGTTGCCAGTACGCTGCCGATTAATAGATGAAACAAAAATGCCGCAACTGCAATACCCACAAGAAGTCCCAGCTGCGATACCGAACCGGTCGGCATAATCATGGATACAATCCAATCGGCGAGCCCGGTCTCAGTCCCGACTGTACCTATAGCCAGTGCTCCGGTGGCGAAAATCAAAGTAGACCATTCAACGCCATATGTCAGGTCATCTGCACCAAGTACGTCTCCCACAACGGGAAGACTCAATCCAACAGCAGCCCCGGCAGCTACCCATCCGGGATGAAAAGGATGATAGGAATCAAACACCCAAAACAGTATGGCAGCTGCCACCCAGAAAATGGTGCGCAGTTCCGCAGCATCAAGCGGTTCGATGGACATAGTGATGCCAGATGAACGCTTTTTCTCTGCGAATAAATCATCTGGCTGCTCTGTCATGATCGATCCAAAGCATTTCAGGTGAGCTGCAATCATCAACACAGCTGACACTGTGGCCGGGATAAACATCATCTTCAACCACTGCATCCAGGTCAGATCACCAGCAAATGAGGAAGCGACTGGATTCAAGACTGCCTCACCAGTCAAAAACATCATAGAACTGGGTATACAGCTGGCAAAGACCGCAAAACCCAAGGATGATTCAGCTTCAGCTGATATTTGGTCTGAAGAAATTATGGTTTTCACCAGAGTCATTAGGATGAAAGCTCTTGGAAAAGGAAGTGGAATCACAAGAGCCAGAATCCCGTTAAGAAGATAAATACCAATTATAAGTCGAGGCCAGTCGGTGCTGAAAGGTACCAGCAGCACACGAGACAAACGTTCTGCCAGACCAGATTTACTCACTGCCTCAGCCAGCAAGAATGCACCTATCACCAACCAGGCCACGGGGGTAGTCCAGAAACCCAGCACATGCTCGGGTGTTCCAACACCTGTCAGAATAAAATACAGTATCAAAAGCATTGAGCAATAAGCTGAGGGCACCACTTGGAAAGCCCACCAACAGACCGCAAATACAATACCAGCCAATGCCAGGCGTCCCTGATGACCCAGGTGCCACAGACCAGACAACCAGAAAACTCCTACAGATGCCAATATAGCAATTAAGCTCCCAGCTAACTTGCGGCGACGAGCTGTTGATAAATCAGGTGCAATAGCGGCATCACTCTCCGTTCAGGCTGTGAAAACTTCTCCTCCATATGATACCCCGGCACGTTTGAGGGCACTACGGTGGGCCTTCCACTCAAATTCATCGGTCAAATTTGTAAGTTCGATCTCGTCGTCCCTTCGCTGCAGCGCACGACGGAGCAGTAAATCAGCAAAATGAGGATTGTTCGGAAGCACTGCCCCATGCAGATATGTTCCAAAAGCATTATATGACACCGCTCCATCCGTGCCGTCTTCTCCGTTATTTCCGATACCCTTGATTACCTGGCCGAAAGGAGAGGGGTACTGGCCCAGGTATGTTCTTCCGAAATGATTCTCAAAACCAACCACGGTTGGCTGGCTCTTCAGCATCGAACTTTTTACCACTACTTGCCCAACCATATGTTGTCCTTCAGTTATACTGTAAGCATCAAATACTCCCACTGCGGAATACTCAGTTCCATCTTCTGGCCCAAAAGAGATGCCCATGAGTTGAAAGCCAGATGAAATAGCCAGAAGGACTACCCCCTGCTGCACTGCAGATCGCAGATTTTCAGCACGTTTCAGAAGGTCCTGGTAAACTAGCTGTTGCTGGCGGTTCCCCCCACCGCCTATGTACAGTAAATCAAATGTGGAAAAATCTATATTATCATCACCCACGAACAGTTCCGTGATCTCCAATAAAAAACCCCGCCAGCTGCAGCGTTTTTTTAATACCATCACGTTTCCGCGGTCACCATACATATTCAGAGTATTCGGATACAGATGACACAGGTGCAGGATTTTCTTTTTCATACCCCAGCTGCCTCCTCAATTTCGACTCTTCGCAGTATTTCTCGCCTCAATTTCCACATGGCCGAATAATTGGGTAGGGAATAAATCACAGCATCTTCTTGCTGGGATTTCCGGCAGCAAGCATCCAGGGCTTTTACCAAATCAGATTCAACTGTCAATCTGTGTTCATCAAGACCCGCATATTTCAATCTTACCGCCAGATCGTCGGCCCTGGTGCCAGCAACGACAAAGTGTACATCAGAACATTCAATGAGAGTAGTCTCCTCAAAGTTAACATCCCAAATCCAAGAAATATCCCTGCCATCAGCCGCTTTATCATTCAGGGCCAAAAACATCACCTTTGCACCTTCTCTTCGTTGTACTGAGCGCATAACCTGATTTAAACCCACTGGATTTTTTACGAGGGTAATCTCCAGTTGAACCCCCTCAATATAGAATTTTTCCCACCTTCCGAAAACACCCTCAAATTCGGATAACCCACGATCTATGAAATCTGGAGCAACCTCCAACAAGGCGGCTGCTGATGCTGATGCAACTGCATTGTAGATGTTGTAAACCCCCGGAAGTCTGATTTGCGTTAACAGGTCTGTATCTTGGAGGCACTGAGGTAACTTATCAGAAAAAGAGAACTCAATTCCAGAATGATCGGTCCCAATATTGAGAACGCGTGCACAGGCATCTGGTGAAGGTCGTGAAAAACTGCATTGGGGACATTCATACTTTCCAATATGTGCGTAGGTTCGATATCTGTAAATCAGAGATTCACCGCACAAAGCACAGTAGTGCCGCTCTGCGCACTCGCACTCCAGCTCAGCACCCTGCGGTATCGGTTCGATGCCGTAAAATATTTGATCATTCGCCGATGACAACTCACTGGCAAGCCCAGCTGAATAGGGATCGTCAGCATTCAAACAGATTTTTGCACAAGACATTTTCAGAGCACGGTGAACGATATGAACCGTTTTTTCAACTTCTCCAAAACGATCCAACTGATCAGCAAAGAAATTAGTTATGATAATTATATCGGGATCGAAGTGTAAAATCATTTTCGGCAGGGTGGCCTCATCAACTTCCAATACCACGACATCAGCTGCTAATCTTCCCAACCAACTACTGCTTTCAAGTAAGGAAGTGGCTATTCCCGTCAGCAGATTGGCACCGCTGTCGTTGCATACAACAGTCATTTTTGAAGTTTGAAGGATAGACTTGATCATCGAAGAGGTAGTGCTTTTCCCATTGGTTCCACTTATATATACGGTTTTCAAATTTGATGAATCAAGTAGGCACTGGATCAGATCTGGTAATATGCGTAATGCCAATTTACCAGGAAAGGCTGTAGCGGACCGATTTAAAAAACGCAGTAATGACAATACGCTTTTTCCAATTGCTACGGCCAGCAATTTCTTCAACAAATACAGCACTCCTTTTGTTCGAATTCAATGCATAACATGGCTTGGTCACCAAGATGAAGTTGAATTGAGGAGGGCAGATGAGTAAAAGGGCAGCAAATTCACATACCAATAACTAGCTGCATAAAACCAAAAACCACCCAAAAAAACCCCATCCACAGCAAGGTGTTCTTTTCTTTGGCAATTCTGTCTTCCATTGTAACCTCAGCATTTTCTTTCTCTGACGCTTCGGATGATTCTTCGTCGTCCTCCACTTCCTCGTCATCTACCTCACCCTGATACTTCTCAACCATAATGTTGTCAAACCACTCAGTGCGGGGAATATAAAAACAACCAGCCCCTATAATTAAACTCAGAATACCAATGGTGAATGAATCCAATATGGCCATATTCCTACCCTCCGAAGGTAATCACGCACATAAGAAAATACACCATGAATTTGAAATCGAAATCATAGGAGTGTCGGGATGGCCAGATTTGAACTGGCGACCTCCGCGTCCCGAACGCGGCGCCCTGACCAAGCTGGGCCACATCCCGACAAATCAATCAAATAACAATTGCATGTACAACAGTAATTTTATCTTTCTGGGTGTTTTTCGTCAACAATATTGACTCAACCACGGCTGAGCAAAGTGTTTTGCTTTGTTATAAATAGGTATAAGGGCTTTGTATCCATACCAAGATTTCCACTGCTCAGCCTCACCTTCAACCCATTTTATTTGGCGTACTTCCCGGCGATCCGGACACAACGCTCCATCTCTTGCCAGAGCCAAAAAATAGATTACCGTCTTTGAAATAAGCAGACCCGCCTCCCAATAACGATAGTCTATCTGCCCAATACGGCGCACCATAACTGATCTTATACCAGTTTCCTCAAAAACTTCTCGTCTTGCCGCGTCAACTGGTGATTCCTGGGGTTCAATATGTCCCTTGGGAAGGCACCAGTGACCGTACTGATCCTCAATTAGCAGGTAAGGCGCCTTACACCGATATGGCGATAAAACCACAGCACCTGCAGCTCGACGATGAGTGTCCTGTCCGGAATCCGCCATCATCGATCCCCCTCATCTGGTAACCGGTTACTGCCACACCTGCGCCACATGAAGGACGCGGTAGCCAGAGTTGCGCAATTTTTCAACCACAGGTTTTGGTTGATGAGTTCTTAATCTGAGCACCACATTACCAACATTTGCATCCTCGTGGGTATAAGTGGCCAAACCGGCAATAGACATGTTGCAATGTTTGACAATCTGTGCGATATCTGCAAGTTTGCCCACTCTATCTGGAACTGAAAGACTTATGCGTGTACCGGGCTGGGTGAATCCCATCATCCGTACCAGAATTCTCTCTACATCAGCCCGGGTGATTATCCCCACCAGAGTCTCTTTAGAGGAAACCACCGGGAGCGCCGTATAATTATTTTCCTCCATAATGTAAGCAGCTTCTTCTAGGACTTCCTCCTCAGATATAGTGGTGATTTCTTCTTCCATTACTTCACTCACAGTTATTGCCTGACGAAAATCATCCTCTTCAGCATCCATGGCAGCTTCGGCTACATCCGTGATACTGACAATGCCCACCAACTGCCGTCGCTTATCCAAGACCGGCAAAGTCTCACAATCTTTTTCTTTCATCAACCCCCAAACATGTTCGAGGGTATCATCGGGCTTTACAGTTTCCGCATGCCGCCTCATTGCATGACTAACAAACATATACCATCCCCCGTCTCTGTATACTGTGATTTATGGTAGTCGGTACAATTTATTTATATATTCTTCAAATGAAAGGTTAAGACCTTCCTGGCGGCTTTAAATGGAAATAAAATAATGCTCAGCCGGCCGATGATACAAGTTCTGACCTCGGCCGGCTGCTGATAGATGACAACCTGCATTCAGTCCAGTAGTGAGCCCCCGACTTCCACCATAGGCAAATCAACAGAAATCAAGGAAGAATATTTCAACCCACTTCCGGTATTGACAATTAACACCTCATCATCAGGCGATAGGAACTCACTATCAACCAGCGATTCAACAGCCGCCACCGAAGCAGCTCCCTCAGGACAAATAAACATTCCTTCCTGGGCTGCTGTGGTTCGCAGTGCCCCCAAAATATCTTCATCTGTCACCGATACAGCGCAGCCATCGCTTTCATAAATAGCATCCATAACCAAAAAGTCACCTATGGCTTTGGGAACTCTTATGCCGCCGGCAAGAGTTTCAGCATCATCCCAGAAATCTGCTCTTCGCTCTCCACGATTGTAGGCTTCTACAAGAGGCGCACAACCTTCAGATTGAACGGCTATCATTTTAGGCATATCCTCATCTATCCAGCCAATTGAACTCAACTCCTGCAGCGCCTTATAAATACCAATTAACCCTACTCCGCCACCGGCAGGATAGACTATTGCATCCGGAACCCGCCAGTTCAGCTGAAGCGCTATCTCAAGTCCCATGGTCTTTTTACCTTCAATTCGATATGGCTCTTTGAGAGTAGTGACCTCAAACCAGCCTTCTTCTTCAGCAGCCTCTCCGATAAGCTGACCTGCATCCGAGATCAAACCATCTACAAGATAGGCAGTGGCTCCAAACAATGAACATTCTTTCTGGGTCAACTCAGGAGCATCTTGTGGCATGGCCACGATGCAGTCAAGCCCGGCTACTTGAGAATATGCAGACCATGCACCTCCGGCGTTACCTGCAGTGGGCATCGCTACTGCATCAGCTCCCAGATATTTTGCCATTGACACGCCACAGGCAGCACCGCGGGCCTTGAAGGTGCCGGTGGGGTTGAGACCTTCATCCTTAATCATCAAGTTGGTTACTCCAAGTTCCTCACCTAGTTGCCTGGTTTTAAGCAGAGGTGTCATTCCCTCGCCTCTGGTAATAATGTGCTCGCTTGGAACAGGCAGAAAACTGGCAAAACGCCACATATTGTCTATTCCGCCCTCAAAATCACCAGGCTCCGCCGCATTTGATATTGCTGCGAGATCATAGCGCGCCAAAAGGGGAGATCCGCATTCACAGAGATTTTGAAGTTTAGTCGCGTCGTACTCGTTACCGCAGTCAGCACACTCGAGATGAGTCATGTAAGGTTTAGACATGAATTCCTTCCTTCCATCAGAATAAAGTATTTCGACTGGTCACTCTTCAGTTTGAACAGGAGGAGTAATTACCCCTCGGTTTACAAGCTCCTGTATGTCTTGCGCTTTGTAGCCCAAATCACTCAAAATATCGGCATTGTGCTCCCCTAAAAGCGGCGGTGCTGTGCGCAGCTGCCCCTCAGTGCGGCTCAACTTGACCGGAATACCAAGAACATCTATTTCTCCCTCTGATGTATGCTGCATTTTCTGGATCATGTCCCGGTGTTCAACTTGGGGGTCTGACAACACCTGCTTCAAATCATATACAGGGCCACAGGGAACTTTGGCCTCATCCAGGATTCTCATCCATTCATCAGTTGTCCTGGTTTCCATCTCATTGGAAATCAGTTCAATGAGTTCATCACGATGCTCTATCCGGTCAGAGTTTGTGGCAAATTTGCTGTCGCATGGATCTATATCCACCAGGGGGGCAAAACGCTGCCACAGAGAATCATTGCCGACAGTGACGTTGATCCACCCATCCGCAGTGGGAAAGGCCTGATAAGGCACGATGCTGGGATGGCCTGAAGCCCGTCGAACAGGAATCTCTCCACTTGCAAATACATAGTGAGCCATATACGACATCCATGAAACCTGTACATCCATCATACTTACATCTATATATTGTCCCTGACCGGACTCAGACCGCTCAACCAGAGCAGCAGCAATTGCATATGCAGCATACATACCTGCCCCAATGTCGGCCACAGCTACTCCCACACGTATGGGCTCCTCTCCTTCCGGCCCAGTAACCCCCATCAGACCACCCATACCTTGCAAGATCAGGTCATAGGCAGGTCGTTCCCGATATGGACCATCCTGACCAAACCCAGATATGGAACAGTAGACAATATCCGAATTGAGTTCCTTGACCTTGTCATAATCCAACCCCAGACGTTCAGCAGTGCCGGGGCTAAAATTTTCCAGCACAACATCGGCTTTTTCTACCAGTTGATGAGCAATTTTTTGCCCCTGCTCTGTCTTTAAATTGAGAGTGAGACTCTTCTTATTTCGGTTAACGCTCAAAAAGTAATGACTTTCATCTCCAACCCAGGGAGGTCCCCACCCTCTGGTGTCATCTCCTCCATCAGGTCTCTCAACTTTGACGACCTCAGCGCCCATATCCGCCAGCATCATGCTGCAATAGGGTCCAGTCAGGACGCGAGAGAGATCCAATACCGTTACTCCATCCAACGGTCCACTCATGTAAATCACCTCTAAAAATCAAAGGATGTGTGATTTTTGCATTCGGCATTAACATGACTCCCGGCTGCTCTCATCGCCCCCTTCGGCGCGAAGAGTAAAAAGCCAAACTTCAGCTGCAGTACCAAATCTAATGGGCAGTTTGCTGCTGCCTATACCAGCTGAGATGAACATTTGAGATGAACGGCAGTGAAACAGTCCCCAGTCATAGCGGGGAAATAATCCGGATTGGCCAGGAATATAGGGAGCTCCCAAAAGTGGTACACGCACCTGCCCACCGTGGGTGTGTCCGCATAACACCAAAGGAAAAGAACGTTCCGCAGCCTGGGCAAATATTCCTGGACTATGAGCGAGCAGCAGGGATGTTGAGGCATCCACACCTTCAGCGGCTGTGACCAGATCCGCCCGATCAGTATATGGATCCTCTATCCCTACCAGGGTGATCTGACGTTTTTTCCCTTCCGATTGAAAGGTGAGTTGACTGTGCTGGTTGAACAGCGCACGAGCTCCCGTTGCTTCTATCTGATCACGGAGTTCATGGGCTTCAGCTGCCCAGTAATCATGATTTCCAGGAACATAAAAAACCGGAATGTGGTGGGTTAGCTCCCTCAAAAACTCCAACGGCTCTTTCAGGTTCGGAAAATATTTGCAGACCAGATCACCAGTTACAGCAACCAAGTCCACCTGTCCCATTTTAACTACATCTGTAATCCTCTGTTTATCGATTAATCCAATGCGTCCATGTATGTCAGATATGTGAAGCACCCGTAAGCCATCCAACTGAGAATCTGCAGCGGATAAATGTAGGGTTTTTCGGCGGATTTTCAGGGGAGCATACGCTTTCCATACACAACACACCCCCAACATCAAAACCACCGCTGCCGGAATTGCTAGTAGGTAATTCAAAAGCTCGCCCCCAACACCAGAATGTACAAACCAGGCGGACCCCAATAACTGTAAAACTATCAGCAAAATCTCGTTCCGGGAGACTCGAACAAATCAGCCTCCCGGAAATGAAAAACAGTTTAACCTTCAGACAGGTCTTTCTTTACCAGACTGGCGACCTGCCATGGCAACCGGGCTACTTTTGCTCCGCCGGATTCCAGGGCCTCTTTTTTGGCCGAGTAACTGCCCCGACCCCTCTGAATAATTGCACCAGCGTGACCCATTCGCTTACCGGGAGGAGCACTTCTTCCAGCCACATAGGCGACTACAGGCTTACTCATGGTTTTTATGTACTCAGCTGCTTCCTCCTCAGCACTGCCCCCTATTTCACCAACGAGAACAACTGCTTCAGTTTCAGGATCCTTTTCAAACATCTTGAGTACATCAACAAAGCTGAGCCCCACAACCCGGTCTCCACCGATGCCAACGGCGGTACTGATTCCGAGTTCACCTTCTGTAAGAGACTGTACAATCTCATAGCTCAATGTTCCGCTACGCGAAACCAGACCTACAGAACCTTGTTTGTACACCTGTCCCGGCATAATTCCTATTTTGGATTTACCAGGAGAAATTACGCCGAAGGTGTTGGGACCCAAGATAGTAGTACCGTGCTCGTCGGCATAGGTAACGATCTGCATGGTGTCATGTAACGGCACATGCTCGCTGACGACGATAACGAGTTCAATTCCCGAGGCTATGGCCTCAAAAGCCGCATCCTTGACAAAGGGAGCGGGAACAAACAGTGCGGATGCATTGGGACCGTGCTTACGGGTAGCATCCTCTACTGTATTGTATACAGGTATACCATCAACCTCCTGTCCTCCTTTACCAGGAGAAGTACCCGCTACTACCCTGCTTCCGTAGTCAGACATGAGATCTGCATGGAATGTCCCCTGATGTCCGGTAATACCCTGAATCATAACTCTGGTTTTTTCATCAATGAGAATCGACATCGCCGCATCCCTCCTCCGACTCTCGCTGCTCGGCAATTTTTACTGCCTGACGGGCAGCCTCCTGCAGACTGCGGTAAGCATCAATACCGTACTCCTGCAGAATCTCAATTCCCTGCTCCTCATTTGTTCCTACAAGGCGGACTACCAACGGGTCCTTTAGCAGACCTTCTTCCTTGACGTTAGCAATTGCCCTGGCAACATCATCGCAGCGAGTAATTCCTCCGAAGATATTTACTAACAACACCTGTGGACGAGTACCTGCCAGTATTTTCAGTGCCTCCTGGGTAGTTTCCATTCCGGCACCGCCACCGCAATCCAAGAAGTTCATGGCCTGACGGTCATAATGCTGCAGTATATCCATGGTGGCCATCGTCGTACCAGCCCCGTTTGCCATCACTGCTATTTCACCGTCTAGCTGCACATAGGAAAGTCCCAAGTCCGTGACTTCCTGTTCGACGTCGGAACGAATCTCTGTATCCGGCCACTGGGGCTGTCGATAAATGCTATCACCATTGATATTGAGCCTAGCATCGGCAGCTACCAGGTCACCAGAACAAATCGCAAGCGGATTTATTTCAGTGAGTTCGGCATCGTTATCACAGAATAATTCGAACAGAGCCAGAGCAATCTTGGAAAGCTGTCCGGCCACATCAGAGGACAGTTCTAATCTCTCCGCAACTGACCGGATATGGTGTGGATAAAGTCCCCATTTGATATCTACCGGCTCCCGGACAATATATCTATCAGGTACCTCTTCTATGCTCATTCCACCCCGCGAGGAAGCTATGAGCACCGGGCACTGGTTGCTGGGGTCTAAGGTAAGTCCCAGATACAGTTCTTCATCTATGCCCAGTTTTTCCTCAACTAAGACTTTATTGACATTATACCCCTGAATCTGTGAGCCCAGCAGATTACTGGCGAAGTCTCTGGTCTCCTCAGGAGTATCAGCAAACTGTATTCCGCCAGCCTTTCCTCTTTTGCCGGAAAGAACCTGCGATTTGACCACTACGGGCTTTCCCAGTTCTTCAGCCACATCGTAGGCTTCATCAGCACAATCCACTACCCGACCTTCTGGAGTGGGAATGCCGTATTCGGCAAAAGATTCTTTAGCCAAATATTCGTATAGTTTCATGCGTTCAGCAGGTGCGAAGTAATCTCACCTGATACCGCACCTGTCCTTTGTCACCTCCCGTGATTATTTAATCCCAAATTTCAGCGGTCTGTTGTTTCAGTTGATTTTGACAACATGAATATGTCTTAGAAATCTTACCGGAAACTAGATCCCAAGTTACAAGTTCGATTAATGGTAACACTATCTACCCCTGTGGTAAAATACCACGGTTCGCCGTCATTTTACACCCATCAGCTCGTAAAATAAAATCCTAACAACAGCTGGGACGACGATAAACTACCTTTCCGTCGACAATAGTTGCTTGAACCTGCAGCTGTCTCAACTCGTCATCCGACACAGCACCATAATCCTCATCGAGAACAGCAACATCAGCCAGCTTACCGACTTCGAGAGAGCCCTTGCTCTCCTCTTCAAAAGTCAGGTGCGCTCCGTTATATGTGAACATGCGGAGTGCATGCATACGGTCGACCTGTTCCTCTGTGCCCAGAGTTTTACCCCGAGAAGTTTGACGCGTAACCGCACTGTGCACACCCCAGAAGGGATTGTAATGATTGGATGTCATGTCGGAATTGCAGGCAACAATTATACCGCGGTCACTGTAAGTCTTAAGAGGCTTAAATTTGCGCAGCTTCTCTTCACTGACAGCCTCAAAATAAAGATCGCCTTCCACCCAGATGAATCCAGGTTGAGCAGAAACTGCAATATTATGCCGCTGCATAATATCAAGCGACTGTTCTGTAGCAAAATATCCATGTATTATGTTGTGGCGAACATCTTCAGCAGGAATTTGTTGCATAACCATGTCAAATGCCTCACAGGCCATATCCTGGGCCTTGTCCCCACAGCAGTGTATACCAATAGACCAACCGGCAGATTGTCCCTCGACAAACCACTCTTTCAGACGCTCAACATTCAACCGCAGCGGAATATCACTCTTGGTGCCATCCAGAAATGGCTCGTACATCAGAGCTGTTTTACTGCCCAGCCCGCCATCAATGGCCATTTTTAAGGCCCCGATTCGAAGCCAATCATCACCAAAGTTTGTGTGTATCCCGAGGTGGCCCAGACGTCCCTCAAGTTCCTCCTCCTGTTCCGCACGTAGACCGTGCCAGACCGGCATCATGTTGATCCGGATTGGGAGGTTGCCGTCTTCTCTTACGTTCTGGTAGGCCCGCATAGTAAGGGGATCTACCCCGGGGTCAACCAGACTGGTTATTCCCCAGCGAATGTACTCGTCAACGGCCGTTTTTATATATCTCTCCCTTTTTTTGACCTCTTCAGTTTCGGCCTGCTCAGGCATGGCATTCCTTAGAAGCTGGCGCGCTCCTGCCCTGAGAACACCTGTAGGGTGTCCTTTTTCATCTCTGTCTATTTTCCCCCGATCCGGATCGGGTGTATTTTTATCTATCCCGGCCAGATCAAGAGCACGAGAATTCACAACGCACATACCAAACAATCTGTTTAAAACAACGGGATTCTCCGGAGCAACCTCGTCCAGATCCCAACGATTGGGCATTCTCCACTCATCAAATTGATTCTCTATCCAACCCGCTCCACGCAGCCACTGATCTGGTTGCAGCTCTTTTACTCCCTGTCTAACAATTTCCTGCAACTCAGAAATGCTGGTAGCTTCAAAAAGCAAAATACCCTCTGACATCATTGCTCCTGCAGTCGGAAGATGATTATGAGAATCTACAATTCCCGGTATTGCGGAGCGACCTCGCAAGTCGATTACTTCTGTCTTCGGTCCAGTCAAAGGTTCCATTTCATCGCTGCTTCCCATAGCAATTATCTTATTGCCACATATGGCCATCCCACTGAACTCATTATTCTGAGCATCAGCTGAGTATATTGGACCATTTCTTAAGACCAGGTCAGCAGTCTGTTTGAGTTCTTCTTGCATCCAAAAATCCCCTTTCCAGAACATGCTCCGCCACTATACTATTGTGAACTTGTTCCACTTTGACCATGCTACTTCCTTCTTTATCTGTGAAATGAAAATCAAGACCAATGTTACACCATGCACAGGTACTGCACTCATATGATCTTCGCAATCTCCGAAATACTTCTGCCTTTCCATTGCCGCAAGGTCCTGATACAATTCACTTGAGCCATCTTCAGCATCCTTTCTTATCCCCTTTGTTTAGTCGCTCAGGAGGTATTATTCAGGACGCTGCGAGGTGGCTCCTTCTTTTTCTGCCTATTTGCCCACCTCTGTATTTTTTAATTGCCATCCCCTGTACTTCTATCCTGCCATATACAATAGTTTTGGATATCACCCGATACACACAAAAAAGTCTGGATAAAATCAAATTAGATTGAAATTAACTGCTCTTAGGTCTTGGCTAGGGGCCGACGATTCTTTACTATATGAATAGAGCTCAAATCATTGAGGAATTAATCTATGTTTTGTAAAGGAGTGGTAGTCGTTTCGACGTACAGTTTAGTTGCGTCAGTGGCTGCTCAGGTTCAGGGATTACAGATAACCGCAATAGGTTTGATAATCGTTTTTGGAGTTCTCAGCCTGTTGTGGGCGGTCATGACTATTTTGAATTCAATATTTCCCGGTGAAGACCATCCGGCTGCTGAAACAACGAAAAAAAGCACCCCGTCACCAAAACCAGAACCTGATGAGGGACTAGTTACCTCATCTATGCCTGCAAAAGAGCAACAGAGGCATACGACACCGGGAGCTGATCCCAGAGTCGTAACAGCAATAGCAGCTGTTATCTATACAATGGGCATTAGCCCAGAGAAAATCACTGTAAGAAGAGTCAGCTCCCGTCGCCCGAAGAAAAAAGTAGCCGCTCTAGCGGCAGCAGTGGAATCGTATCTGGGCCCATCTCCTAAAGATATCACTATCCAAAAGGTTGAGGAGAGATAACTATGAAGAAGCGTTTACGTATCACTGTCGATGGAGAAGAATTTGAAGTATTAGTTGAGGAGGTAGATGAAGCGTCTGATACCCCGGACATTCAACCTGCTAAACCCCGTCCAACTACCCAAAAACAACAGCAGCGCACCGAACCAAAGCCTCAACCAGAACCGGAAGCGAAAGCTGAAACAGACACTCAACCAGCAAGTGCAGGTTCAGCAGGAGACACTGAAGTGGAGGCTCCGCTGGCGGGAAGTGTGAAAGACATCCTTGTCAACACCGGCGATGAAGTCAGTGCTGGTGAAACAGTACTGCTTTTAGAGGCGCTGAAGCTCGAGAATGAAATCACTGCACCTGTAGGCGGCACAGTGGCATCGATCGAAGTGTCAAAAGGAGCAAATGTTGAAAATGGCGACACTTTGCTGACCCTAGAGTCAGCCTGATTGAACCGAACTTCGTTAGGAGGTTTCGATGACTGAATCTCGCCCTGTCAAGATAACCGATACGATATACCGTGATGCTCATCAATCCCGAATGGCTACCAGGATGAAGACAGAAGACATGCTTCCCGTGGCCTCTGACATCAATGAAGTTGGATTTTGGGCGCTTGAGATGTGGGGGGGGGCTACCTTCGACAGCTGTCTCCGCTATCTGAAAGAGGATCCGTGGCTCCGGGTACGTAAACTGCGAGAACATCTGCCTGATCCACACTTTATGATGCTGCTTCGTGCCCAGAACGTGCTCGGCTATCGTCATTATCCCGATGATGCGGTAGCAGAATTCATACGACTGGCTGTTAAAAACGGTATCAGCGTTCTGCGAATATTCGATGCGCTCAACGATACAAGAAACATGGAACTGGCCATCAGAAAAACTAAGGAAGAAGGAGCACACGCACAGGCATCTGTGGTTTATACCACCAGTCCAGTTCACGACGTTGAGCATTATGTCGACACAGCTGTTGAACTTGAGGAAATGGGAGCCGACAGTCTCTGCATCAAAGATATGGCCGGAATTCTTACCCCAACAATGGGGCGCCGTCTGGTCAAAGAAATGAAGAGCGAACTCAGCATTCCTATCCACATACACTGTCACATGACGGCAGGCATGGGTGCCATGACTTATTTGAAGTGCATTGAAGCTGGTGCAGATATAATTGATACCTGTCTCAGTGCGTTTGCTGGAGGTACCGCCCAGCCAGCAACCGAAAGCATGGTCGCTGCCTTGCAGGAGACCGAACATGATACCGGCCTGGATCTCGATCATCTTGCTCAGATCAATAAACACTTCAAAAGTGTGCGACAAGAATACGGAGAATTCTTCACACCTGCTGATATCGATGCTCAGGTACTGATCTATCAGATTCCTGGTGGAATGCTCTCAAACCTCCGGGCACAGCTTAAACAGCAGGGCATGATGGACAAGTGGGATGAAGTACTCGAAGAGGTGCCGAGAGTCCGAGAAGAACTGGGTTATCCCCCTCTCGTTACTCCCATGAGCCAGATCACCGGAACACAGGCAGTGATGAATGTCGCCACTGGCAAACGGTACAGCGTGGTCTCCAAGGAAGTCAGAGACTACGTTCGTGGAATGTACGGAAGACCTCCTGGAGAAATTTCCGAAGATGTTCGCAAGAAAGTCATAGGTGACGAAGAACCTATAACCTGTCGACCCGCTGATCTACTCGATCCGATACTTGAGTCGGCACGTGAGGAAATTGATGAGTATTACCGCAGACCTGAAGATGTTCTCTCTTACATATTGTTTCCTGAACCGGCTCTTGAATACTTCAAGCATCGGGAAGCACACGGCGAATAGTATACTGACAGTTTTGGGGCAGGTGGTGGAACAAACCCCTGCCCCTCACTCCAAAATGTCTACCTATTAAGTAAGGTTGTACCCAGGACTTCCACTGAACATTTCTCCACATAGATAACAGAGAAATATTTGGACGTTCCATCGGGAAAACGCCAGCTGTATCTCAAGTTCACCGCTCCCTTGACTTCAAATTCACCAGGTCTTTCCCAGACCACTTCAAACCTGCATTCCGGATAACACACAATCTGTAGATTTTCCACCTGTTGGGGAGGATCAACCTGAACATCCAGCTGATAGTGAGCGGGTTTGCCTGTTACCCATGCTGCTGGTCCGAGGAGTTGAATATCCGGCACGATCTCTTCAACGGTATTGTATTGGAATAGCTTTTCATAGGTAGAAGCATCTTCAGGTATGGTGATCAACCATTCGTGATTTTGCAATTCCCTGCCATCAGAAGCAAAAGATGTTGCAGAAACTGGATACTGTCCAGCTCCCTCAAACTCATATACCTTTTCACCGCTGATATTGCTGGAGTCGTCACATACGTATCTCTCTCCATTGCCAAAGTCCCAGACCCAGTGGGTATGGTATAAGCGGGACTGTGATTTGAGGGTGGTATTCTTATTGCGATAAACTGCAGTAATCTGAGGAATCTGCTCAGTCGAAGTGCTTTCAGCAGGTTCTTCCATCTCAGACGATGTTGCTGCCTTACCCTTCTTAACAGGCGCTCTTCCTTTCTCCATAGAATCCTCAAAGTACGCTTCATAATCTTCATTATAATTGGTCTCAGATGACTCTGAGTTCCAAAGCATCTGAATTAAATGCTCTACTGCCTGAAGAAGCCTTCTGGACAGCCTCATCGAACCGGCCGAAGCAGATTGAAAGCCCAGAGTACGGGTAACTTCTGCCGCTACCTGTTCATCTGAGCCTGCAGCTCCCCCCACAGGCACAAAAACCTCACGCCCGGAAGCAGTCCCTGTTGGCGTCATTGAAGCCGAGTGCAGCTCGGTCCACCAATCGTTAGGGCCAACATCAGCATTAGCAATCTTCAATACATTAGGAGCCCGTAAAGCTATCGCATTTTGCTGGATTGTAGGCGTTGTGGAATTCTCTTCTCGCTTTCTGAGATCGGACAATAATTGGTTGGCAGGTATAGTTAGCTCTCCCCCGCTCCAGGGGATAGAAATCTCCCCGGGAATCTGATAAAGCAGTGTATTCTCATTGACGTGCATCTGTTCCTGCAGCCAGTTCAAAGCTCGATGACGACTCCATATTCCCAACCGGGGTAAAACATACTGGCGAGCAAATCTGGTTAACCTTCGCCGAACAAACTCCAAAACAGCAGCCCGCCAGTCGCCAACCACGGGGATATCAGTGATGATATCCTCGGTCAGAACTTTCTGGGGAGCAATTGATGTGGTATATGAGTAGCGGGCGGCCGCTGCGGATAGAAAATCCAGATAGCCCCAGGTAAGCATTCTACCGGGTGACCCTGAATGAAGTCCTTTGATTCTCCCGTCCCATTGTAAAGGAGTCTCTGCATCTGATAGATAATTAGCCAACCTCGCAGGATAATTCATTGCCAACCATCCAAAGAAACTTCTTGCACTCTCGGGACCAGTTGACTCCAGGGATAGCTTCTCTCTGACCAAGAACTGATAATAAAGCGGTTCAAAAAGATTTCTGCCCCGGAGGGCCAAATATTCATCAATAGTGGTAAAGGCAGGGCGTGACCACTGAGGATCGCGTGTTCGGCGCTGCAACCCGGTAGCACTTCGATACTGCAATGCCCCCTGCGAACGAAGTTCACCATATATCATCTCTGCGGTAACCGAACCCTTATTCGGTGCTGCCACATACACAACCTGTGAAACTCGGCTGCTTGTCCCTTCCTCCGTCAGCCACCACCGCACTGGCAGTGAACTGCCTCCAACAGACACAATTCTCCACTGCAAACCATCTGGCAGTTCTGTTCGTTCATAATCTTTCAATTGGGCCACCTTATCAGCGAAAGAACCACTGAGTGGTAGCAATTTTAGCGTCCCTTTGTGCGAACAAAATCCCAGTTCTTCCAGGGCCTTGGTTAGTTCCGAGACATCATTGTAGGGTGATGACGCAACCACAAATACTCCTTCTGCTGAGGGATTATATGCAGAAACACGGCCGCCGCCTACGAAGTTACTCAAAAGTAAAATTATTATTCCAGCACTTATTACCTTGAAAAACCTTCTTTTTAACGACAAATTCGGCTCCTCCCCCGTATGCGGGTTTTTATTTCCATCCAGTGTTGGTTATTTGCCAGACTCCCACCGGTCTCTGAGCTGTAAGAGATTTGTTTAAACGTTTCTCCCAAATAGTTTGAGATTCAAAATACAGCAGTGCTCCTTCTTTCCCTTTGGTCACTCCAACCGTGGTCGATTCACCGGGATTCAGTTTTATCTTCAATTGATTCAAATGTAAAACAACAGTTCCATTCGTGGTGATAGACTCAACAACAAGGGTGACTTCCGAAAAGAAAGATTCATTTATCGGAAAAGAAAACTTGGCAGGTAAGAGATGAATTCGTTCATTGCTTACATATAGAGGATGTTCGGCTGCAGTAATCTGGGAAATTAAGTCCACGCCAGAATCTCTACCGCTGTCTTTTTGAGTTGAGGTCGGCTCAATATAAACCCCAGGCTGAATTGTATCAAATACTGTGCTGACATCTACTGATAATGATAGATTCTTGCCATCAACCTGGGATACTGGAGACCTTCTCCCCGTAATCAGATCGAGCCATATAAGGGGGTTGCCTAATTTCCTGGTAGGTATATTCATATTGGAGGCGACGGCAGAAACAAGGAGAAAACAAATAACCACTGCAGCTGCAGTAAATATTCGTCTTGCAGATAACATAAAAATCACTTTACTCTGGGCCGTTTCCAAAATTATACATGCAGGGTTTTTTCATTGCAAGTTCAAAAATAAATTATGTAGGCAGGGGATTTTATTGTCCCCTGCCGCTGCCCTCCTGTTGCTGAACCAAAGCGCGCTCAGCGCGGTCTATTGCAGCCCGCACCAGTGAACCACAGGCTCTGGATGGCATTTCACCCCAATCGCCACCGTTTTTTCTGAGAAGGTGATCCACACCGAGTTCCTTGGCCAGTTCATATTTAAGTCGCTCACTCATCAGTTTGGCCATCTTTAACCCTCCCTAGGTGTTGGGATTCTGTTTTGGGCAGCACCTATAGTATTGCAAGCAATCGGCATGGTCATAATACCAATTGAAACTTGCATCAGTCCTGACATCCAGTACAGGGCACATATCCCAACAAATATTAACACATATGATGAGGAGGAAAACTGTATTGCAAGATCTATGGTTTGTTTTTTTAAGAACTGTTTTTTTCTACTTCGCAATTTTAATTCTGCTTAGAATAATGGGTAAAAGAGAAGTGGGGCAGCTTTCCCCATTTGATCTGGTTGTTTCTGTCTTAATTGCAGAATCTGCCGCTAACTCCATTGAAACTTTGGAGGACCCTCTGCTGGTGGGGTTAATTCCAATTGTAACTCTAACCTGTTTACAAATAATAATTTCTATAATCAGCTTGAAGTCCAAGAAATTACAAAGCCTGATAAACGGAAGACCTACCCTCTTAATTGAAGATGGAAAAATAAACGAAGAAAACATGCGTCGTTCAAGGTATACAATTTATGAGTTAATCGAGCAGTTGAGATTGCAAAAAACCCCGGCCCTCAACGATGTTGAATTTGCAATCCTTGAAATGTCGGGAAAACTCAGCGTGCTGCCCAAAGCCAATTCAAGAGCCGTCCAACCATCTGATATGGGAATGAACCTTCCAAAAGAAGATCTCCCCGCCTTGTTAGTAGTGGATGGAAAAGTTAACAAACAGGGACTCCAGGCTCTTGGAAATGATGAGGACTGGCTACATCAGGAATTAGAAAAAAATGGAGTGTCGGACATTGAAAACCTACTGGTGGCATCAATAGATCGCAATGGTAAGCTGTTCATACAGGAGCAAACTCACCAGAGAAACATATGGGAGCTTTTGCAATAAGAGATTGATCTCGGTGTATTGTGTAAAAATCAACAGCATTTAATATAATTCAAAAAACTGACAGAAGAGAACTTCACCAGGATCATTCCTGACCATACAATACAATGATCACTGCCCCATCATGGTAACTACACAGATGAAGACCGGGAATCCATGCTACAGATGATTCCCGGTCTTATCATCACACAAGATGAATCCGCCCTATCTATCTCCTCAATAACAATCTACCACTTTATCTGGTTAGCATTTGCCATTTTATTCAGCCAAATGTCTGGACAAAAAACCTGCGGCAGATTGCGCCAATTTCACTTCAGATTCGCTGATAGAATCATCAGCAGTGGTACCGGCAATGATGACCGTTCCGTATGGGTCACCATGGACCACTATGGGCTCAATGACCAAGGTACTGAATCGTCCCTCTTCTTCATCATCAAGAATTGGCTTGGGCGGTTGTGATGGATCGTCGTGGATTATGGTCATCCTGTCTTCCATAGCTTTCATGATCATATCACTGACACGTTTGTCTGAATAGGCTTTCTTGCGGGCACCTGTTACAGCAGCCACACTGTCTCTATCGGTAATCATAGTTACCTTTTCACAGGCTTCGTAAAGGGATTCAGCCATCTCTTCCGCAAAAGAGCCGAGATCGACTATGGCAGAGTACTTTTTGAGAATGACCTCCCCGTCCTTGTCAACGAAAATCTCCAAGGGATCACCATCTCGAATTCGCATGGTTCTGCGGATTTCAATGGGTATGACAATGCGTCCAAGGTCATCTATTCTTCTTACAACTCCAGTTGCTTTCACTTATTTCACCTCTTGCGCCGGGTTCTTGCCTCGCAAGTTATTATCCCGCAGTGCAAGAAGTTTATTCTGCATTAAGGGAGATTTGGATCATGGTAAGATAAAGATAATTGGAAGCTCTCCTGTGAATGTGAAACTTTGTCACAAAATTCACAAGATTCTGGGGTGCTGTGGCCAAAGCCCCACTCAGATTAGCCGTGCATTCCGTCCTGGCTGCTTATTTCAGGGTGCTGCTGAACATAAAAACGCACTAACTCTTCGACCACTTCGTCACGCTCCAGACTGCTCGTCAGAGCCCGTGCATCACGATGGGCTGTTATATAAGCTGGTTCACCCGTAAGAAGAAAATAAGAGATCTGTTGAACCGGGTCATAGCCCTTTTCCTGTAAAGCTTTATAAATGGTCTGAAGTTTAGAAAGGAATTCTTCCCGGCTGGTTTCACCTACCGTGTCACTCTCTATTATTCGAGTGTCGCCTTTTGCTGAACTTCGTCCCTCACAGCTCTCCTTGTAATTCATACAACAGCCTCCCTTTTTTGACAAAATGCAAAAATGCAGAACACAAAACATAAAGCTACTTACTGTCATTTTCGCCTCAAGTCATCAATATCCTCCCCAGTTCACCGCGGAAGATCAGAAATGTCACTTCCAAACTCATCCAGTCCAAGTTCCCTCCACAAATCTTGATGTACAATTCCGGAAGATTCCAGGGATTTCTTCTCCTGGTATCTCTGAACCGCTTCTTTGGTACCTGCTCCATATACTCCATCAATATTTTTGTGGTAAAGATTCTGGGAAGCCAGAACTCTCTGCAGCTGCATAATATCACCACCGCGGTCAGAATAGTTTAACTCACGTTCTGTTTCTCCAAACTTGACACCGGGAGAACCTGTGATCACCACCTCAGTCCCCACCGGAACCCTTCGATACAATTCAATTACATCGCGGTTAAACATGCGAACACAGCCGGCAGATGCCCTCCGGCCTACTGAACCAGGCCGATTGGTGCCGTGAATGCCATACACCCCCCAGGGAATGCTCAGATGATTCCATCTGGCACCAAAAGCACCGCCCCAGGCACCTTTACCGGTGATCATCCAAACTCCCAGCGGAGTGGGAGTGCTGGGCTTACCCACTGCAATCGGCTTGTTGAATACAACACTGCTGCCCCACCACAGGCGTAGTCGACGCGATGCCGCATTGATAGTTACAGATATCCCGCTGGGACCATCACCGGACCAACGCAATCCATCCACCCTTTTCTGTAAATAAGAGTCATCCACAGGAATGTATCCCCAACCATCCTCAATAGACCTCTCATTAAACCATAATCCGCGCAGATGGTAGGTGGCAGAAGGTAAAAGACAGCCCTGGTGACCCCAAATAAATATCCAGGCTATGATTATCACAAAGATAATTCCTACACGTCTTCCAATCAAGGTCCACATGGATATCCTTCCTTCAAATTCACAATGGTTAGGTCTCAATCAAGAAATATGTACTGTACTGCCTGAGCATTCTCACAAATTCTCGTCAAGCAGAATATTCTTCATATCCAGTGCATTTGTCGGAGCGTAATCGGCATAACAATTATTGAACATTACAAATGTTTTGTCCGTAGCATCACAAAGGTGTGCCACATCATCCACCCACTCCCTCAGTTCATCTTCACTGTAACGGTATTTAAATCGTTCAGCCGCACTTGCAGTGCGGCGGTTCCAATTTGCCCTGTTCCGACCATGGAACCTGATATAGCCGTAGCGGCCGGTTGACTCGATCAATTTTGGAAAACTGCGCTGACCGGTCTGCGGCTCATCAACAGAGACCAGTGATAATCCTTCCTGCCGCAAAAACCTCAGCAATTTACCACGTGTAGGTGATTTACTCCAGGAGCTGTGTCGAAACTCGACCGCCAGGTCGTACCCTGCCATCAGCTCTCTGCTCCTGCGAATCCACGCTAAATTCCTTCTGATTTCCTGCCGGCTGGTCGCAGTAAAATAGGGAGGAAACTGAAACAGCACAACCCCCAATTTGCCCGCGCTACGGATAGGCTCAATAGCTTTTACGAACAAATCAAAAGATTCTCTTATCATCCTGGGTGGAGGATTTTTTACATTACCAAACCGGGTCAATTCATAATTATACTCCCTCAATTTGGGGGGAAGACGAGAAGGCTGAACTGAGTGGTCGGTCATCAAACCAAAAGCTTTTATGTGAAAAACAAAATCATCTGGTGTCGATTGATCCCATCTCGCACAGTACTCCGCTTTCGGCAGAGCATAAAATGTGGAATCAACCTCTACTGTATCAAAATATGTACTGTAATACTGCAGCCTGTTTTCAGAAGAACGATATTCTTTTGGATACCAACTCTTTACCATGCTTTCATCGGCCCAGGAACACGTGCCCACTGCCCAATATGTCATTTACCTCGCCACCTTATATAAAAAATGGTTTGTTAGGGTATTCTAAATGATACCATGAATGAATATTACCCGTTGATAATTGCAGCGGTGGCCGGGAGTCTGATGGCCTGGCAGGGAGGATTAAACTCCTTGCTACAGCGAGAAGTTTCCTTGATGCCGGCCACGCTGATAGTACATATCATAGGTACAATAACGGCAGGTATCATTGTACTTTTTCAGGTCTTTAAACAGACCGAGACCTTGAACTGGGTTCGTTTAACCAGCGCTCCCTGGCACAGCTACCTGGGCGGCATTATTGGAGTGGCCATTATCGGCGCTGTGGCCTTCAGTATCGCTGAAAGCGGAGCAGCACCAGCCACCACAGCAATAATTGTCAGCCAGATCATCACTGCAACATTTATCGACCACCTGGGACTATTCCGCCTGGAGGAGGTTTCATTTTCGGTGCAACACTTGATCGGAATTCTTCTGTTGGCTGTGGGAACCTGGTTCCTGCTGCAAAACTAGATGAAACAGTACGTCTCATTCAGCTGTTTCCGCACTCTGCCTGCTGTCAGAATCAGCAGTTAATCCTGCCTGCAGCCAGAAATAAACCTGTACTATTGGAATCATATTCACAAGAGTAACAAGTACTATTCTGATCTGCCAGGAGGGAACAATCTGCCCAAGCTGCGGTGAAGATACAACCAGATTTGACGCAGAGTGAAGAGTTCCCAGAGCAAAAACTAATGTAATATACCTGGTCACAGATCTGGCCAGGTTTCTGTGCAGCAGCAGGTATCCAACAAAAATTAAAAAGCTTAAGGCTACACCCCACGTTTCTGCAAACGTTCTCAGGTGATCTGATACCGGCCAAACTATTAATCCGTTCACTGAAAGATAAACCAGAACGGGAACAATCACAATCAGTAGTACTGTCAGCAAGGTGGTAAAGGGACTCACTCGAAGTTTGATGATATTTTGAGATTCCAACCCATCATCAGACTCAGAAACCGCCGCATTGGTACCCGATATATCTCTACGGATGACGAATAATGAGTATAGAAATAGAGACCAAAGATAGATGCTGGCCACCGGTCCGGAGAACATATCCGCCATTTGAACCCAGTTATGAGGCAAATGAGTTCCCTGCGTATAAAGTATCAGTTGCAAAGCGCTGGAAAACACCTGAATAGCAAAAGCCAAGGTCAAGGTAAGAGACCAGAATCCGCCGTCTCTCCGCCATTTTGTTGCACAGTAAAAGAACATCATCAGAAAAAATGCAACGGCCACACTCCGCACCAAGACCATACCTTCAGCTGTCGGATGACCACCATAATAAGATACAACAGCTATGCGACCCTGCACTCCAGTGTACGCTGCCATATAAATAACAGCCAGCACTTCGCAAATTCTTGTGTAAATATTTATAAGGCCATTCTCGGTTGAGCTGACCAAAATATCATCCCTTCAGTCCTGAGTCTTGTTTTCCGGAATCCAGATATACCGTTCCAATAGACGGTCGTAGTCGGACCAACTCTCCCCTTTCCTGCGGGCATGTTCACTGGCTACTGCAACCTGGGCTGCCCTCCCACTGTAAAGGTCTGCCTGATGCAGAACTACCGCCTCACGAGTTTGCGGCACAACCGGTGCTCCATATTCTTGTTCTCCATGATGAGAAAGGATTAAATGTTTCAGGTGTCTGCTCAACGGTGCAGGGAAATCATCCATTTCATCAACAGCTGAACTTACTATCCTGTATCCAATGGCCACATGCCCCAAAAGGCGGCCATTCTCACTGTACTGGATACTTCCAGTGCATTTTAATTCCTCGATCTTACCCACATCATGGAGTATTGCACCGGCCAAAAGTAAATCAGTATTGAGCTCCTCCCGTTGGGGGGCATGGTGTGCAGCCAGATTAGCCACCTCCAGAGAATGCTCTAATAAACCATGCAAATACCCGTGGTGCACCTGTTTAGCGGCAGGCTTGAGTGTATATTGTCGGTAAAAATCTGGATCACCAAACATTCGACTCAAAAGCTCGGCCAGATGTGAATCCTCAATACATTCAATATGCTGCCACAGCTCTTCCTGCATCTTCTGCTGACAGCGCGGACTTTTGGGGATAAAACGCTCTGCAGAAACGGTCTCTGCTTCAACCTTGCTGATTTCATCAATGGTCAGCTGATTTTCCCCCCTGTACACTTGAACCGTACCGCGTACACAGACAACATCCCCTTCGTCAAACATATTCGTCAGCGAACGAGCATCCTCCCAGACGCGAGCTGATAGAGAACCGCTCAGATCTCCAAGTTTCAAGTCCAGATAATGTCCTTTGTTTGGATCACGAAAGGAACGCAGCTGCTTTTTCTGCACACCATAAATCCCCCTGACCCTCTGTCCTGCCGAAAGTTCGCTGATGTAGGGCCCCACTCTTTCGTTATTGCTCATTTAACTCCCTTTCTAATTCCCGAAGGTCTCGTAGCTGACTATATCCTCCAGAGCCTTGCGATTCTTGTCCTTCGGCTCATCTGCAGGGTGACCTAACGGGAGCACGGTGAATACCTTGTACTGCTGAGGGACTTCTAATATCTCTTTGGCTTCATCCTGGTTGAAATAGCCAATCCAGCAGGTTCCAAGATCGCGCTCAGCAGCCTCTAGAATCATCTGTGTCACTGCGATGGACAAATCCACAGCATAAGCAGGAATCTCACAGGTCATCACTCTATCAGGTTCGGTAGCTACAGGCACAATAATCACCGGAGCTTCCCCAACAAACTCCTGTCCACCGCAAATTTCGGCAAGCTTTTCCCGTCGGTTCGCATCCCTGATAACAATAAAATGCCACGGCTGCCGGTTGCTGGCAGATGGAGCAAGACGGCCTGCCTGCAGCACAGCCTCAACATCCTCAGAGGATACCGGCTCATCTGAAAAACTTCGAACACTTCGTCGTTTACGCATCAACTCGGAAAAACATTTCACATTTTCACCCCCAGTTGGAATCTGTCTCATTTATTTAGCTTTCAACTTTCCCCCCTCAGGTTCCTTCACAACCCTAAAAATAATAACGAATGGTACGTACTTCTTCCACATATCTATTAATAACATCTGTGCACAGAAGACCCTGCCGGGAGGTAACAAAAATGCGTCTTATTATCATTCGTCGCGTTCATATGTTGATCGCAGCTTTGTTAATACTGGCACTGCTGGGTTCACTGACCTATATGGTGCTGAGTGCTCCAGCCCTTCCAGTGGTAGAAATCACCTCACCATCCGGTGATAGACTTCCAATTTATTCAGTAAGCACTGGAAGGCGCGAGGTAGCATTGACTTTCGATGCCACATGGGGAGCTGAACACACCCCCACTCTGTTATCCGTTCTGGAAGAAAAGGATGTCCAGGTAACCTTTTTTTTGACCAACATCTGGATGGAGGACTATCCTGAAGAGACCCGCAGCATCTTTGAGCATGGACACGAGATCGGTCTTCATTCAGCCGGACATGAGGATATGGCCACCTTAAGTTCGGACCAAATAAAAACCGATCTGACCAAAAACCAGGAAAAGCTGCAGGCCATTTGTTCCAAAGCCGAGCCCCAGCTGTTTCGTCCCCCATTTGGCGCCTATGATGACAACCTGCTGCAGACAGCAGAAGACGAACTGGGGCTCACCACGATACAGTGGAGTGTGGACAGTCTGGACTGGAAAGAAGATATCTCCGCAGATTACATTGTTAACCGCGTAACCACGCTAGTACACCCTGGCGCCATTATCCTGTTCCACAACAATGCCAAACACACTCCCGAAGCACTCCCAACGATTTTACAATTCCTAGAAGATAACGATTACACTGCTGTCACAGTTTCCGATCTTTTACATTGCCCACCCTATGAAATTGACCACAGGGGACAACAAATTCCTTTGGATGATGCTGACAGTCCCCGTTGACCCAGATACATCACTCGGTCAAATAGCCCCCCTCGACTTCAATCAGCTGTAGAATATCTTCTTCGGTGCCGGTCAGGACATTGATATATACCAAAAACTCATTATCACCCAGCTGGGCTGAAATTTCCCAACACAAAACCTCTGATAAATCATCTCGTTCAATGAGGGCCAGTTGGGGTTCGAGTCTCTCTGCTAGGGACAGCATGGGATTTATCTGGTTTTTTGCCTCCTGCATATCCATTGAAGGCTCCGGAAGGGAGCGAGGTTTGTTTGTTTCCAGAAATGGAGTAGCATCCATGGCCAGTATGCTGCCGTTGTCACTTGACACCATTACCTTTACCTGATCAGGATAGATCATCACATCGTCTTGATTTAACACAAGATTTGTGACAATCCGTTCACCTTCAACGAAAGCAGAATGCGCCTGCATGTTGCTGTAACCGGTTTCCCTGACAAAAGACTCAGCAATTTCTTTGGCCTCTTTTACGGATATCCCCCGCCTGCCGGCAACTTCTGCTTGGGCCTGCTGCTGTTCGGCGTCAATGGGTTCACTGTTTAACCACATCAAATGTCCACCCTTTTTGGATATGTCAAGCCAATAAGTGTCCCGTTCAGACTCTGCCATAAAAGTATAGGAAGCAAAATCACCGCGGGCCTCACCAACTTTTTCGAATGCAAAATCGGTCTCATCATCGACAGCCTGCATGATATCCCGCGCCAAAGCCCGGGCCCTTTCCTCCTCTATCTCAGCCCCGGTTAGCCCCTCCGGTTCCGCCTCGAGCACATGATCAGAAAACGGACCATCGTATATTAAACTGGGTACCTCCTGCATATCTTCATCGATCTGCTGAAGATGTTCAAATCCTGGATCTTCAGGATTCGGACCACCGACATTCAGCTGGGCAGCCTGCATCCTGCTCCATCGGTATCCCTCTTCCTGCAGCCGTTCCCGCAGCTGATGCAGCGATTGACCGAGTTCACTTACATGAACATGTAGATCTGCAATCTGCTCCCTTTCCTGAGCAGTTAGCATACGACCCTGCACCACTGACCGCATGAGAGAGAAGCAGTAATCTCCCATCTGGGTTAAAAACGCCCCCGTATTTATCAGAGTCGTATGACTCATAGGAATGTTGCCCAACTCGCTGGCTGCTTCATCAGACCTTTGGTGGGCCAGTGTCAGCTTTTCAACCAGCTGAGCAGGGCTTCCTGCAGCCTGTGCCTTGCCAAGTTCTATTTCAAGTTCTTCAATGCTGCTCAGAAGTGAATAAAAAGCTCTTTGTCTGTCTCCTTCCAGGAAGTTCTGCGCCTGTCTGTAAGCGCGGTGCTGCCCATACGCCCATGCACCAGTCATCATCAGCACCAAAAGCAAAACAGCTGTAATTATTCGCCAGTACTTGTCCGATCGGACATCAGGGTCCTGTTCAGAATGATTATTATTCTGACTCAATGGTTTTGCTCCTCCTTATTCTTATGGTCATGTTATCTAGCGAAAACATGTTGCCCAAACTGCGTCACTATTTGTCTGGTCCATACCCAGGGATTAACCTGTTTATAGGGATTCCAAAAATAAAGGCATCCGTGTGTGGGATCCCATCCGTTCAGGGCATCCCGTGCTGCCCGATAAGCGTTTTCTGTCGGCTGCATCCATATCTGCCCGTCCGAAGCTGCTTCAAAAGCCAGGGGTTGATAGACCACACCACTCAAAGTGTTGGGAAATGAAGAGCTGCGAACTCTATTCAGGATAACCGCTGCCACTGCAACCTGACCGGTGTAAGGTTCGCCCCTGGCCTCACCGGAAACTGTGCGGGCCAGCAGATCAATGTCATCACTCCTGGAGACTCCACTGCTGGAACTGGTATAAGCAGGGGTTCCACCAGTCAACCCCAGAGCTGCATAGGTCTGCGACCCAACTATTCCGTCAACAGTCAGACCATTTCGTCTCTGAAACAGCTGGACTGCTTGCGAGGTCTGCGCCCCGAACACTCCATCAATGCCTCCATGATAATACCCCCACTGGGAAAGCCGACTTTGCACTTCTCGTACTGCTTGTCCACGTGAGCCCCAGTACAAAGTAGGTCGACCCTGAGCTTGAACGTTGTCTGCCTGCGAAACCACAATCAAAACACCCAACAAAAAAATCACAAGACACAAAGCCAGTGAAACTCTTGCTTGTTTTTTGTCCTTTAACCTGAAAAGCACTTATACCCCTCCTCATTGACAAAAGCATTCTCAAATGTAGTTTGCTACCAGGCAAAAAAATTATGCCCGGCCAGATACATCTGGCGCGGGCACATGATGGAAACTTTTTCTTCTCTGGTGGTCAATGCGAAGTCTACTCGTTACCACCTCTTTTCGAACTGCGTTTTGACTCTGGGCGGTATTTCTGCAGCATCTCTATTTCTTCGGAGAATATTTCCTCTGGTGAAAGATGTCCAGGCTGAGAACCAATCCGTGCTTCCCACTCTTTCCTTCCACTACTGCGTGAAGATGAACCGTAAAATGGCTTATAACTGACAGATAGCTGCACTGAAGAATCTTTGTGCTCTGGTTGCTCTGGTCCTCGTCGTTCACTATCTTCGCATTCGTCCTCGTCAGTATCGTCTGAAGCCTGCTCGGAAGGCATTTCAGTATCTTTTTCATCCTTTATCTCAATTTGCTGCTGAGCCTCTGACTTCGCTTTTTCCCATTCTTCATCCTTATGAAGCTCACTCACAGGATTACTGGGCTTGCCGGACCTATCTGGCATCTGAACGCCCGCTGTCCCTAATTGATCTTGTAGTACCGATTGCACATTTAACTGCGAACTTCTCAGATTTTCTCCGCCGCCAGATTGCAGATAAGTGCGATGTAGCAGCGACAGCAGCTCTGCGGGCGGTGAATCAATGTCTTCTGAGGTATCAAATAATCCCTGTACTTCCGTGTCAGCAGAAAACCCCAACAGTTCACCTAGTTCAGCGAACAGACCCTTTTCTTCATCCGGCTGCTGAATAATGATATCTATGCGCTGCTTATGTCGATCCCAGACTACTTCACCACCAAAAGTTTGAACTACAAACCATAACACCACTGCAGCATCAGGGGACATGTGCTTTTCCAACTCTTCAATCCGGTTTCCCTGCCAGAACACCTTCTGTTTCATATCCTATTCCTCCCTGTGTTGTTCGCGTCAACTTGCTATAGCTTGTAATATTCAGGGTGGATTTTTGTGAATGTAATTGCCATCAACCATACTCATGATATGCGCAGTTAAGGAGGGATGTTTAATAGTGTACGACCAACCCCAGTTTCATTGCTGGAGCTGGGGCACCTCATCAGACCGCGCGTACGGATTTCCCGTAAGCGGCTTTCCATCTTTCCATAGTCGTTGCCCCATAGCAGTGAGTAAGTATCATTACGCTCACCAGCCTTCTCTCAAAGCACTCCAGCGCTCTTTGGTCCCTATCTTCACGGCGATCCCAGTCGCGTCTCTAGGGTTTTTGGCCACTGCTCCTGCCGGTCCGTCGCTGCTCAGGTTGCGGTATTTACTTAGGAGGCACACTGTAAAAGCCCCACCCCAAAAAATACAGGTTGGAGTGAGGCTCGGTATGAACTGTTGTTATTGTACAGAAAACAATATCTCAGCGTCCGACAAACATCTGCGTGACTATAACGCCGGAAGGATCTCCACGCATCACACCAATTCCTATATGTGTGAAGTCGGGATGGAGGATATTTCGGCGATGGCCAGCGCTATCCATTAATCTATAATGCACCACCCATATATTACCAGCTTTTGCCAGGTTCTCTCCTCCGTAGGTAAAAGGTATACCTGCAGAGCGGTACATATCATAAACAGAACCGTAGTTGGGAGAATTATGGGAGAAGTAGTTGTACTCCAGCATATCCCATGTCTTGGCCCGAGCCAACTCAACAAGAGCAGGATCTAACTTCAGAGGTTTAAGTCCGTGTTCTTCCCGTTCCTCATTCACCATCCTGAGCAATTCTTTCTCGTCACTGCTTATTACCCGACTGGAAGGGTATGCATTGGAAAAAGCGTAGTCATCATCTCCGGGTTCCGGAGTAGG
>CAZRFK010000001.1:38276-96959 GCA_964599275.1 uncultured Clostridia bacterium | reverse complement strand
TAGAGGTGAGCGATACCGGGATAGGGATAGATGAAAAGGAGCTGAATAGCATTTTCGATGAATTTTATCGGATCCGAAGCAGCGAAACAGCAAATATCACCGGAAGTGGGCTTGGCCTGTCCATAGTACAGCGCCTGGTACAGGAGTACAATGGAAATATTTCAGTTGAAAGCACAAAAGGGGAAGGCTCTACTTTCCGGGTTCGTTTACCTCCTCGAACCTGACTTCAGTGGAGTTCAGCATCCTGGTGATCATTCTTTTCGTGAACCCTAGAATTTATTGTCGACGGTTGCAACGGAAGATGTGTTTGTGAGATTGAACTCCTGTATAATGTTATCAGATACAGGTGAGTCCAAATGTTTTGGATAACGGAGCAAGGAGGTAGTTAAATGCAGGAAGTCTTTCTGAATGGAGAGTTCGTACCTTATGAAGATGCCAGTATATCTCCAGAAGATCGAGGGTTTAACTTTGCTGATGGATTGTATGAGGTAATCAGAGTTTACAACGGCAGAACGTTCTGCATGCGGGAACACCTGGAACGACTTTACTCAGGTGCAGAAGAACTGGAGATGGATATACCTTACAGTTATAGCGACTTTGTAGACATTTCCAAACAACTGCTTGAGAGCAACAGATTGAAAGAGGCCATGATTTATTTACAGATAACGCGTGGAGTAGCCCCCAGATCTCATCCCCTGCCCCAACAAAGTGAACCAACCACCTTCATGTTTGTCAGGGGTGCATCAGGTCCCAGCGAAGATATCATCAACAATGGAGTTTCGGTCATTACTCAACCGGACAACAGGTGGGGTCTTTGTCACATTAAAACTGTGGGCTTGCTTCCCAATTGCATAGCCCGTACAAGAGCTGAACGACAGGGGGCCTTTGAAGCTCTTTTTGTTCGTGATGGTTTTGTTACGGAAGCAACTGCAAGAACCGCATTCTGCGTCAGAGATGGAGTGATGTATACTCATCCACTGGCCAATATTCTGCCAAGCATAACCCGGCTTTGTATTCTTCGTTTGGCTGAGGAAAACGATTGGCCATTAAGGGAGCAGGCTGTGCCCGTTCAGCAATTCATAGGAGCGGACGAGATTTTTATAGGAGGTACGGTAACAGAGATCGTACCAGTGGTTAAAGTGGATGGTCAAAACGTGGGAGATGGAAAGCCTGGACCGGTTTACCGGCAGGTATATCAGGCCTATCAGGACCTGGTCGATGAGCATTGCAACAGATAAAATTTTATCATTGGGGCTCTGCTTTATCGGGGAGCCCCCTTCCCTTCAGAACCTCATAATTAACTTCTATCATTGACTTCGGAATGTAAATAATTTACACTACAGTATATTAGCCGACCATTCCATTGGATGAATTTGCTTGCAGAGGCCTTTTTGTTTTTTAACAATCAGTTTTGCTGCTGGAATATTATCTGCCGGGTACTTTGAGATGGCTCCCACCTGGTTGGTGGTAACAGTAGTCGTTTTGGGATTGTTTGTTTCTACTGGAGCTTACTTTCTTCGGGGAAGATCCTCTGTACCAACGATTGTCTGGGTTTCTCTTCTTCTGGCGGTGTTCTGTGCCGGTTGGTTTCATTACATCGGTTTTGTGTCTGCTGTAACCGACGGTTCACTATCAATCAACGAGGAGCGACAGCTGCCTTTGTTGGTTGAGGCTGTGAGTCATCCTGAAACTACTTCAAACGGTGACAGGCTGAGGTGGGAGGCAAAAGTCCTTTCAGTACAAGATTCAGATAACAGGAGAGACATAAACTATTACACCAACAGACGAATAATGGTTTTCAGTGATGAGGACACAATAATTTCTGGTGGACAATACCAGATTGAGGGAGTTTTTGCCCGTCCATTTGCGGCACGTAATCCTCATACTTTCGATTATCGCAACCATCTTATGAACCGGGGGATAGGCTATGTATATTTTGCAGAAGAGGTAATGGAGAAGGCAACGCCGCCGTTTTGGAATATTGGATTGTGGCGGCACAGAGTATTTGAACGAATGATGAAAAACCTGGGTCCGAATTTAAGCCCGGAACTTGCTGGAACTGTTGCCGCACTTACTCTGGGAATCCGCAGTGAACTTCCCCATCGGATATTCGAAGATTTTCGTCGGGCAGGACTGGGGCACCTCCTGGCTATATCTGGCCTGCATTTGGCAGTGTTTGGGATGGCTCTTCTCTGGGTTTTATCATTTGTTCTTCCCCAGAAGTCGGTGCCCTATTTTGCTGCCTCCGGGGTTTTGATGTACTGTCAGTTGGTGGGAGGCAGACCATCGGTATGGCGGGCTGCGATATTGTTTTTGGTGTGGCTGTGGTCGCAGAAATTGGGCTTCAAGGGAGATTTCCTCAATTCCCTGGCCGGAGCTGCTCTTTTGCTGTTAGTGAGCAATCCAGGGATGCTTTTTGATGTTGGGTTTCAACTGTCTTTTGCGGCATGTTGGGGGCTTGCGTGCATAACTCCACAACTAGAACAGTGGATATCTCTGATGATCAGCGAAAGATGGACTTCAGGGTTAATTGTAAAAACAGCAGCGGCTTCAACAGGTGTTTATCTTGCTACCGCTCCTTTAATTTTATATCACTTCAATGATTGCTCTCTTTGGGCCCTTCTGGTTAACCCACTGCTGGTCCCGTTGATGGTTCCGGTGATGTTATCTGCGTGGTTTTGTGCTCTGGTTGCTTCAGCCGGGGGTGCAAACCTGCTGCTGTTGGTGTCGAGCCGTCCACTGGCACTTTTATTGACTTTGGTACAGTGGCTTGGTTCTATGTCGGCGAGTCTATCAGCTTCGCCTGTTCCTCGACTTTTTCTGTTTTTTTATGGTTCCATGTGGGCTGTTTTTCCCCCGCCAAAACTGGAATCGATTGAACCGGAGTCTGCTCCTGTGTTGGGGCGAAAAGCTTCGTCGTCAAAAATATTCAGGGCTGCTGGGATATGGCTCATTACTTTGCTCCTGGTTCTTTTTGCACCTAATTCTGGAGCAGGCCTGCTGAGGGTTGTGTTTTTTGATGTAGGGCAGGGTGATTGCATTTTGATTGAAGACCCTGGGGGGAAAACTGTAATGATCGACACTGGGCCTTTTGACTGGCAGGGAGGTTCCATCCTCCAAAAAGAGGTTGCACCCTATATTTTGAGCCGGGGCATTGCAGAAATTGATTATCTTATACTGACGCACAGTCATCTGGACCACATTGGAGGAACTTCTGATCTACTGCAGCATGTCAAAGTCAGGAACTTGTGGTTGGGTCCACAGGATCTACAGGACAAAAATCGTGTGCCGTCACCATCTATATGGGGTGATTGGCTGGCTGAAGATGATAGAATTGAATCTATTTCTTGGTCCTCCAGAGAAGGTTCGGTTATGTCCGGAGAATTTAAGATGGAGGTGCTGTGGCCACCAGAGGATATTGATCCCGGAATGGATCTTAATGAGCGCAGTGTTGCAGCTAAAATTTCTTACGGCAGCTGGTCAATGCTGGCCATGGGGGATGTAGAAGGTTTGGGAGAAAGGTTGCTGCTGCACAAGGAAGATTCCAGACTTTCTTCGACTGTGTTGAAGGTGGGGCATCATGGAGGCGCTCGTTCAACTCAGTGGAGCTTTTTGTCCCGGGTAAGACCGGTAATGGCTGTAGTTCCAGTGGGGCGGCAAAACCCCTATGGAATGCCCTGTCCAAATACCATTGAGAGGTTACATACTGCTGGCGTGAAGACCCTGACTACCAAGGAAGTAGGTGCGGTGATGCTGCATACAGATGGAAAACAGTGGTGGGTAGAAACCATGTTTCCTCTTGCAGGACGATGATATGTAAAAAGGGAACTGGTTGTTCTATGTTGAAATTAAAATACGATGCAGAGTCTTGTCAGTTTAGTTTACTTCACGAAAGGAGGGTAGGCGGTGCTTATTTAAAGCTCCGCACACCATGAACCAGCCACAATTTGACTTTGACACTTATTTAAGCTACGAGGAGATAACCGAACAACTGCGCCAGTTAAGTCGTGAGTATCCCAGTTTAATGTCGCTTGACTCAATGGGCAAAAGCTATGAAGGCAGAAACGTCTGGGTAGTAACTGTTACCGATGAAAGGACTGGTCCGGCTGAAGACAAGCCAGCACATTATATAGATGCAAATCATCACGCTGGAGAAGTTACTGGCTCCATGGTGGCACTTTATCTCATTCGTTACCTGCTGGTAAATTATAAGCAGAATGATCAGGTGACAAACCTTGTTAGCCGTTTTACTCATTACATTGTACCCCGTATCAGTCCCGATGGTTCAGAAAAATATTTAACCAGCCCTCACTCTCTCAGATCCAGCGTACGACTTTGGCCTGCACAGACTGAGCAGTCAAGTGGTCTGCAGCCTGAAGATATTAACGGTGACGGTAAAATCTTGCAGATGAGGGTACCTGATCAGAGCGGTGGCTGGAAAATATCAGATAAAGATCCGCGTCTGATGGTCAAAAGGGATCCGGATGAAGAGGGCGGCGAATACTACAATCTTTATACAGAAGGTATGATCAAGGACTATGATGGAGTCACAGTGGAGAGTGCTCCTCCCAGGTGGGGAATCGATCTCAATCGAAACTATCCAGCAAACTGGAAGGATTCTCGGCAGCAGTCTGGGGCCGGCCCCTATCCACTTTCGGAGCCAGAAACATATAATGTTGCTGAATTCTTCGCCGATCACCCCAACATTTCTGCGGCAACTTCGTTTCATACTACAGGAGGCATTTATCTTCGACCTCCATGTGTTCACTCAGATGCTGAGATGAATATGCAGGATCTAGGATTATTCACTGAGCTAGGACGTCGTGCCAGAAACATCACCGGATATCCTTGTGAGTCGGTCTGGGATGCAATGACCATGGATAAAAAGCGTCCCAACTGTGGTAGTTTTGTGGATTTTGCTTACGAGATGCATGGAATAGTGGTTTTTGCTCCAGAACTGTGGAACCTTTACGAGCGTGCTGGCGTTGATAGAAAACCTCTCAAGGAGAGATTTCTGATGTCGCCACAGGCAAAAGAAGAGCAGGATTTAAAGGTCCTAAATTGGCTTGATGAAAATGTGCCAGGCGCCTTTCATGACTGGACCTCATTTGAGCATCCCCAGCTGGGGGAAGTTGAGATAGGTGGTATCGAGGGTAAGTTTGATCTGGTCAATCCTCCTGTCGAGTTTTTGGCACAGGAATGTCATAAAAATGCTATGGCTGCATTGAGCACAAGTGCTGCCTTGCCGATGCTAAAAATAGACCAATTCTGCGGACGACAAATTTCGGATACCCAGATATATGTGCTTACAGCTGCGGTCCACAATTGCGGTTGGCTGGGTACCAGTGCAACCAGCAAAGGTCGTAACATTTTTTCTGATGGTCCGGAATTCGTTCTGCATTTACCCGAACGGGTTGAACTGATCAAGGGAGATATTCGCGGCAGCACTGGTCATCTGGCTGGGCGCAGCACAGCCAGTGAGCGGACTGCTGTCAAAAACGCAGAAAAAATTGAATGGGTGGTCAAGGGAACAGATGAGGATATATCCAATGTCAAGCTGGAGATTGAGGGAGAGCGAGCAGGTTCTCCGCAGAAAACATTGATTTTGGACTGAATGCCTGAAACATTTATGGGGGTTAGTAATGAATTTTGATGATGTGCTCGCCGAACTACAAGAGGGTGACACAGCTGCAGTTTATCTCTTACACGGCGAGGAATCCGAACGCCGTCGAGAATTTCTGCAAGTCTTGAGACAGCAGCTGGGTATTGGGGATCTGGAGAATTCCTCGTTGAATTATCAGAAGTTCGTTGGGGATGAGGCCAATGCTGAGACAGTTTTGGGAGCTTGCCGTACACTCACTTTCGACGGCAATACGAGGTTAGTAGTAGCGGTAGATCCTCCGGTTATTGCGGGAAAAGATGAAGAGGAAACAAAGCGTTGGGTGTCTTATGTGGAAAACCCCAATTTCAGCAACTGTTTATGTATAATTACTTCAAAGTTAGACAAGCGCAGAAGCCTTTACCGCCGTATCAGTTCATCAGTTGATGCACGGGAAGTGTCCTGTGATCGTCCTGACGGGACCCAACTGAGAGACTGGATCAAGAGGATTACCAGGGCACGTGGAAAAAATATCACGAGTGAGGCACTTCAGATGCTGGCAGAATATGATGCTCCCTTGAGTTTAATCCGACAGGAGCTGGAGAAAATATGCACCTTCGCCGGCAAACGTAGTACGATCACCGCTGATGATGTTTCGACTCTGTCCTGTCTGCCTCCTGAGCAGAATATATTTGCTCTGGTGGATGCAGTGGGCCGCCGCCAGGCTGAGACAGCAGTTGTGCAGGTGAAAAGAATGCTGCAGGATGGTGCAGAACCTCTCATGCTATTGGCTATGATTGCCAGGCAGGTGCGTTTAATCTGGCATACTCAGTATTACCGTAGTCGCGGGTACAATAACAGGAAAATTGCCGGTGAACTGGAGTTACCTGGATTTGTGGTGCGCAAATATGCCAAGCAGGGACGTAACTTCACCTCGAGGGAGCTGCAGCAGTCTTTAGAAATAATATGGCAGTGTGACCTGGGGATTAAAAAAGGGCAGTGGCCAGCAGAGTTGGCTGTAGAGCGTCTGGTAGTTATGCTTTCTGATCCGGAGGTTCAAACAGAAAGGACCAGCTTGGGACCAGACCGTTGACGGGCAAACTGGTCCCGCTCCGCGACAAAAAGCGAGGGAAGGCTACACGGGAGTATTTCCGTTTGTGTGGCCTTCAGTTTTCTTCTTGCTGGTCTTCGCCTGTGTGTTGATTAAATCTTCTATGCAGCTTGGATTTTCTCCGATCAGCTGTGTTTCTGTGAAGAACTCCTTTGGAAACGGCTCGGTCTATGCAGCTAACAGCCTTTCTCAATGCTTCTGACATTTCTTCTTCGCTCCCGTTTTCCAGGGAGTTCTCAAAATTACGAATAGCTGTTCTCATGGTGCTTTTTACACGTTGATTGCGCTTTCTTCGTTTTTCAGAAGTTTTTATCCGTTTTGCTGCAGATTTAGTTTTGGGCAATTAAATCACCTCCCAAAGCATCTTAGCATACAACCAGCTTTCCTTCAATGCTTACGGGGTTGGAACCAGGTTTCTTTTCAGGGCAATTGCAATGACTCTGGCCATCATGCGGGCACTCTTTAACGCTTCATCAAGGGTGTTCTCAGCTCCTCCCATCTCCAGAAGCAGTGCTCCTGGAGAAAGGTGTTGATTGAAACGATAATCTCTTTGCAGGATGCGCAAAAATAAACCAGGATATTTCTCCTCCATGATGTCAGCTATGGTTTCTGCAAACTGAAGATTCTTTTCCCACTCTGGATGGTCCAGATAAGTATCTGAGCCAACTACCATCATGACTCTGGCTCCCTTTTTACCGGTTACTTCATCGCGAAAGACAGTGACATCGCGGGGAGTGGCATCCCTGTGAACATCAAGGAGGATCCGGGCAGATGGATACTCTTTTTGCAGGGTGGTGATTTTATCTCCGGAGCGGGCGTATGCCCCTACCCGATTCATCCCTGTGTCATCTGGTAGCGTATCAAAATATTCGCGGACATGAATAGTGGCCACTCCGTAACGGCTGTTCAGTTCATCAGCCAGTTCTTCGCCAACTCTCAGCATATTGTAGTCACCATCACGAATGAAGGGATCCTGCGGGCTTTGCCCCCCGGTTGCGTCCCGCACTGCATCCCAAAATGACTCCTGAGTATGACTATGGTAAATAATAACTGCAGGTTCATCCTCGCCGAGCCATAAATCTTTGTCATTTTCCTCTGACGATTTAGCATCCTCAGTTGAGTGTTGTTCACCGGGAGGCTCGTCCTCCGAAAATTCGTCTGAGGGTAGATGCATTACGTAATGAGGTTTTGTTCCGGGTCCGGGAGGCATGGCCAGCGATAACATGGGATAAGAAGTCCGCAGATAGCTCAACGGCTGCGAAACACGTATATCAGTCAAGATGTAAAGTGTTTCATCCAATATCTGATACCATGACGAAGTCTCTGTGGGCTGTTCTTCAACTTTTAACCCGGGTATCCCGCGGGTTATTATGTTTTGGTAAGAGTCTGTGGATATCTGCAGTTGTCCCAAAACTGGGATGGTGAGTTTATCGCTGGCAGGAGGAGACTCATCTTTTTGACCAAACACAGGGGTGGCCGGTTGGTCAAAAGGGTCAGCTGGTTGTTGGTTGGCCCACATGAGTAAAAAGCTGCTCGCGACAGTTATAAAATACGCAAGAATAACCAGCATGGTAATACGGTCAGGCCGCCATTGCACAATCAGCACCTCCGCCTGTTTCGGGCAGGTATCCATGATAAAAAAGAAAATTGCGCTTTCGTATTTGTAATGCTGCTTCATTCAATGATACTAATTTGCAGGTAAGGATATGAAATGAGTCTGTTCGGACCCCCGGAAAGAGGCCTCTTTCCGGGGGTGCTTAGAGGAAGGATGTATAAAGTCCTACCGCACAGTGGTCGGTACAACACCATCGACCAGTCCAATTACCAAAGCGGCAAGAAGGGCTCCCAAGATAGTTACACTCATGGCAGGAACAATATATTGTACACTCCATATAACCGCGGCAGAGACCAAAAAACTGACCAGACCTCTGCTTCGCGGACTGATATCTTCGCCGACAATTGCTTCGATTCCCCAGGCTATCACCGATATGGCCAGTGCGGCCAGCAATGCGTTCGTAATGGTAAGAGGACTGAACCCAGGAACAATGTATCCAACCAGCATTAATGCTAAGACAGCAACGGCGAAACGAATCAAGGTTTGTACCATTGTTATTTCACCTCGCTCCCTTGAGATTTCGTATGTAGTATGAGGTAAAAGGTAAATAGTGATACGTCAGTTAGATCAATATTGGACATAAGAAGACCATTGGGGCATCGTTGACATTTGTTGAACTCCGTGGTAACTTTAAAAATGATTAGCACTCTCCCGGGACGAGTGCTAAGATGATTCCTGAGTATCGGTCGCATATGCTGCTTGCCGGATGTGAAGGGGGTGTTTGTATGGCTCGACTTGATGAGAGAAAAAGAAAGGTGCTGCGGGCGGTTGTTGAGGTCTATGTTGCCAATGCTGAGCCAGTAGGGTCGCGAACCATTGCTCGAGAGTCAGATCTCGGGGTTAGTTCAGCGACCATTCGCAATGAGATGGCAGATCTTGAAGAGCTTGGCTATCTTGAACAGCCACATACTTCCGCAGGTCGTATGCCATCAGATGCAGGATACCGCTTTTATGTAGATGAGATGGCCAATATTTCGTCGCCAACACACCTTCAACTGGAACGAATGCGTGAGGCTTTGGGCCGGCATGCATCTGAAGTAGATGCAGTATTGGAGGCTACCGGTAAACTGCTTTCTGAGATTACAGATTGTCTTTCGTTGGTTGCTGAACCGTCCCCCAGTGCTGCAGTTTTAAATACAGTAGAAATGGTACCTCTGGGCGACCACAGGATGATGCTGTTGATCGTAACCGAGGAAGGATTTGTGCACAATCGGATTGTAGACCACCCTGAGGGAGTTTCTCTTGAGAAAGTTAAACATGTATCTTCTGTTTTGACCAACTATCTGCGTGGATATAACCTTGGAGATGTTATCAACAGTTCAGTAGTTAGAGCGGTTCATTCAGAACTCAATCACTGCCGTCAACTTCTGGATGTAGTAATGGAAATATTGAGTTCATATAGTTCTGATGATGCTGAGACCCGTTACCGCCTTGAAGGAGCAGCCAATATTATGAAACAGCCGGAATTTCAGGATGTTCGGAGAGCGCAGAAGGTTCTACGAGTATTGAGCCAGCGTTCCGTTGCCCGTAACTTATTTAAGGGCGTTGATGAGGATGATATTTTTGTTTTGATCGGTAGCGAAAATAGATATGAAGTGATTAGCGATTGCAGCGTTGTCACCTCCACTTACTATATTCGGGGGCAGTCAGCCGGGAGAATAGGAGTGCTGGGTCCCAGGCGGATGAACTACGGCAGAGTGATGGGTATGGTCAAGACCCTTACTTCTCTGTTGAGTGAGGCACTGGATGGATAGATTGCTTTCAAGATACAGATCAGGCTGTCAGCAGATATAATTCGGCTCTACCAAGTTCTTGTCAGGGTCGGGTGTTTCTATGTGCATACTGCAGGTGATTGTATCTTACATATGTGAGAATTCTAGATATGAATTTGACAGAATGGTAATGTAAATGATGGGAGCGTGATTTGATGGCAAAACATTGTGATGAGTCTTCTGAGTGCTGTGATTATACGGAGCAAGATGGCCAGAACTTTGAGGATTTGCAGGACATGTACGCTGGTTCGAACAGTCAACTTGTACAAGTGGATCTCTGCAGATTGCGGGATGCTGTGGCGCACGTACGAGGGCAGTATGAGGAGCAAAAGCAGCGCGCTGAGCAGCATCTGCAGGACCTGCGGCGGGTAAAGGCTGATTATGAGAATTTCCGCAAACGTACAGAGCGTCAACAGAAAGAGAAACAAAAAAGAGCCAAGGTACAAGCTGTTCGCACCCTACTTCCTTCTCTGGATAATTTGAACAGGGTGTTGACCGCCACAGATGACGAGGACGATCCTATCAGGAAAGGTGTCGAGATGATTATGCGTCAGATACAGGGTCAGCTTCAAAGTCTGGGGATAACCCGTATACAGGCGCAAGGGGAACCCTTTGACCCTGAATGGCACGAGGCAGTCGAGCATGTTTATAATACTGATCAGCCGGAGGGCACAGTGACTGAAGAAGTACAGCCTGGATATCGTCTGGATGATATCCTGGTTCGGGCGGCAAAAGTGAAAGTTGCTCGTTCTCCCAAATGCCAGTGCGAAAGTCACGATAAAAAAGATGTGGAGATAGAAAACTAAAAGATTAAACGATAATGACTAAAAGGAGGACTACAGGACCATGGCTAAAGTATTAGGAATTGACCTGGGTACTACGAACTCGTGTATGGCATTAATGGAAGGCGGAGAGCCGACTGTAATAACCAATGCTGAGGGGAGTCGCGTAACTCCCTCAGTTGTGGCGTTTACTGACGACGGTGAACGACTTATCGGTCAGGTAGCCAAACGCCAGGCTGTTACAAACTCAGAGCGAACCGTCACTTCCATCAAGAGGAAGATGGGCTCGGATCACAGAGAAACAATAGATGGAGAAGAATATTCACCGCAGGAGATTTCTGCTTTTATACTGCAGAAAATGCGCCGCGATGCTGAGGAATATCTGGGAGAAGATGTAAAACAGGCAGTTATAACTGTTCCCGCCTATTTTTCTGATAGTCAGCGACAGGCAACCAAAGTTGCGGGCGAAATTGCTGGCCTTGAAGTTCTGCGTATAATCAATGAACCTACGGCAGCATCTCTGGCTTATGGACTGGACAATGAAGAAGAAGCCACTATATTGGTCTATGACTTGGGGGGCGGAACTTTTGATGTCTCCATTTTGGAGTTGGGTGATGGCGTTTTTGAGGTGAAAGCCACCAGTGGAAATAACTCTCTTGGTGGAGATGATTTTGACGAAAGAATTATCGATTGGCTGGCAGAAGAATTTAAAGAAGAAAAAGGCATTGATCTGACCGCTGATGAACAGGCCCTGCAAAGATTGAAAGAGGCCGCCGAAAAGGCCAAGATCGAGCTGAGCTCCACTACCAAGACTGATATCAGCCTCCCATTTATAACTGCTGATTCTTCTGGTCCTCAGCACCTGGAAAGCAGTCTCAGCCGGGCCAAATTTGAGGATTTGATTGATGATCTGGTAGATAAAACTATCAAACCCCTGCGTCGGGCAATGAGTGATGCTGGCGTTGATGCAGGAGGTATAGACCGAGTTCTGCTGGTTGGCGGTTCCACGCGGATGCCTCTGGTCCAGAAAAAGGTAAAGGAAGTGCTCGGCAAAAACCCCAGTAAGGACATCAATCCTGATGAAGTTGTTGCCCGAGGAGCAGCCATACAGGCAGGAGTGCTGGCTGGAGAAGTAAAAGACGTTGTGCTTTTGGACGTTACTCCATTGTCGCTGGGTATTGAAACCAAAGGTGGGGTCTTCACAAAGATAATTGAGAGAAATACGACTATACCGACTCAGGAAAGCCAGATATTCTCCACAGCAGAAAACAATCAGACTCAGGTTGAGATTCACGTGCTTCAAGGCGAGCGAGCCATGGCACGGGATAACAAGACACTGGGACGATTCATACTCGATGGTATTCCGCCTGCCCCCAGAGGTGTTCCGCAGATCGAAGTTGCGTTTGATATTGATGCAAACGGGATTGTGAATGTCTCTGCCGAGGACAAGGCGACTGGTAAAGAACAGAACATCACAATTGAAGCTTCCAGTGGGCTTTCTGACGATGAAATAGAGCAGATGAAGGGTGAGGCCGAGGAGTATGAGGAGGAGGATCGCCTCCGTCGGGAACGAGCGGAAGCACGCAATGAGGCAGATTCGGCCATTTATTCTGCCGAGCGAACGATAGAGGATCTTGGAGATGACGTCGATGATGATAAGATACAGAAGGTTGAAGAGCAGAAGGAGAACCTGCAGCAGATATTGGGCGAAGACGAAGCCGATATTGAGAAGATAAAGTCGGCAACCGAAAGCCTCACCGATGCTCTTTATGAACTTAGTTCATCGGCTTATGGAGATGCAGACCCGCACGCAGCTGGAGGAGCCGGACCGCAGGATGATGATGACAGCATGGATGCTGACTACGAAATGAAGGAGTAGTCGTGATTCAAACAAGCGTGAAAGTTGCTGTCTGTATTTGTGGGGTGACATAAATGGCCGAGAAGGAAGATTATTATGATATTCTCGGAGTATCAAAAGATGCATCGCAGGAAGAGATAAAGAAGGCTTTCCGGAAACTGGCGCGAAAGCACCATCCGGATGCTAATCCTGATGATCCGGAGGCTGAAAGTAAATTTAAGAAAATCAATGAAGCATATAAGGTGCTCAGTGACCCGGAAAAAAGACGCACTTATGATCAGTTCGGGCACGCTGGTACCAGTGGAGGACAGACAGGGTTTGACCCCCGGGATTTCGGCGGTTTTGAGGGCTTTGAGGGTGATATTCACGATATATTCGAGTCCTTTTTTGGGGGTGGTGGCCGGCAGGGCGGCAGACGGCAACGTTCCACGCGAGGCCGAGATATTGAGACCACCATCAATGTAACCTTTGAAGAAGCTGCTTTTGGTGCAGAAAAAGAGGTCAGTGTGTCCCGGGCCGAAACGTGCCCGACCTGTGAAGGAAGTGGAGCTCGACCCGGTACCCAACCGGAAACCTGCAGTCAATGCGGAGGGGCTGGGCGTGTTCGTTCAACCCAACAAACTCCTTTTGGACAGTTTGTTTCTACGCGCACCTGTCCAAAATGCCAGGGCAAAGGTCAAGTCATATCAGATTTATGTCCGGAATGTCGCGGACGGGGACAGGTAAGAAAGACCCGCACGGTAGAGATAAACGTTCCTTCTGGAGTTGAAGATGGTATGAGACTTCGTCTGGCAGGAGAAGGCGAATCCGGTGAGCGTGGCGGACCACGTGGAGATTTATATGTCAGGGTCAGAGTGAAGTCACATCCTCAATTTGAACGTGAAGGAAACACGGTGCTGTACGACCTTGATGTAAGCATGGTGGAAGCGTGTCTGGGGGCCACAAAAGAGGTTCCTTCTCTTGATAGTACTGAAGAGGTTACTATCAAACCAGGCACCCAACATGGTGAAACCATAACAATACAGGAAAAAGGTATTCCGTATCTCAAGAGGTATGGACGTGGTGATCAGGTGGTAAGGGTGCACGTGAACGTCCCCCGTGATTTAAACGATGAGGAAAAGGAATTGTTGGCCCAGTTTGCAGAGTTGCGGGGTGAAGAGGTTAACGAGCCTCAGGAAGGATTTTTCAAGCGGATGCATCGAGCATTTAGCAGAAATAATGATGAGTGAGCAAAACTTTTTTTGGGAAGTCAAAATCTCGTTGACTTCTCACAAACACGCTGAACTGCTTTATTCAGTGCTGCAGGATTTAAGTCCCAGGGGTATACATCAGGTGGATGCCCCTGGAGAATACCAAACCCAGCTGCGCGTTTATCCGACCGTGGGTTCCACCTATGACCCAGATGAAGTGCGGCGGTCGACAAGAAACCAGGTGCTTGATTACATTACGCCTGAGGATTGTGAGATACGTGTTGACAAACGAAGACAGTGTGATCCTCTGGCCGGGTTTCGCAAGCATCTCCGACCGCTGCAGGTGGGACCAATTTTAATATTACCTTCTGGTGAAAATAAGCATATCGACATTTTGTCGACTAATGCCGTGGTTGGGCCTGATGCAGACGTTGCTCCGATATTGATATCTGGTGGAATGGCCTTTGGCACTGGACATCATGCAACCACGCGACTGGCACTGCGGGGACTGATTATGTCATATTTCAACAATCCTTTTGCTAATTTAATGGATGTGGGCTGTGGAAGCGGCATTTTATCCCTTGTTGGATTGAAATTAGGAGCGAGACAGGCATATGGTTGTGACATCGAAGCTGATGCTGTCAAGACAGCACGCGGTAACGCATCTGTCAACTGTCTGTCCGAGTGCCTGTTTTTGCAATGTTCCGAGGTGTCTGAACTGTCTTTTGAGGATTGGCCTACAGAATACCCGTTTGTGGTTGCAAATCTCAACCTGGCGGTTTTGCGAGATAATGCTGAGACACTGCGCGAACTCAGCAGTCGAGGCGGACGGATGTTGCTTTCGGGAATTTACGGCGATGAGCAGATGGAGGCAATAAAAGCAGTGTATGTGTCAAGATTCAACATGAGTGAAGTTATCATTCTATATGAGGGAATATGGAGAGCAATATTGCTCTCTCACTGAAAAAGAGGTGTCAACTATCGATTGTGAAATCAGGGTTGCTTTTTACACTCTGGGATGCAAGGTGAATCAGTACGATACCGAGTCTTTACTGCAGGAATTTACCTCCGCTGGCTATAAATTGGTTGATTTTTCGGAAGTGGCTGACGTTTATTTTGTGAATTCCTGTGCGGTAACTACTGAAGCAGCTCGCAAATCCCGTCAGATGGTGCGCAGAGCGAAAAAACGTAACCCTGAGGCTAATATTGTTCTTTTAGGTTGTTATCCTCAAGCAATGGCGTCCCTGGGTGAGGATGCTGAGTATGATCGCCAGTTGATTTCTCAGTTGCCTGTTGATCTATTCTGTGGCATGGAGCAGAGGGAGAAATTACTTGAATTAACAGAGCATCTTCTGCAATCTGAACATCATAAATCCGATTGTATTCGTGGTTTGTGGAGCAAAACAGATCGACTCTCGGGGTGGCCTGCGTTGGGCATTTCGGGATTTTCTGAACTGCAGCGTCCAGTAGTGAAGGTTCAGGAGGGGTGTGAAGAGTTCTGTGCCTACTGCCTTATACCGTATGCCAGAGGTCCCATGCGCAGCCGTCCTGTGGAAGAGGTTGTTTCCGAAGTCAGCAGACTGGTGCAGGCTGGATATTCTGAAATAGTTCTGGCAGGTATACATCTTGCTGCTTACGGCCGTGATGACAGCAACAATTCCTGCTCTCTTTCATCCCTGCTCAGAAAGGTTGCGCACATTGGTGGAGATTGGCGGCTGAGATTGAGTTCTGTTGAGCCAATAGATCTGTCAGAAGAACTCTTTGCCGTTATGAGTGAATACGAGCGAATTGTACCTCACCTGCATATACCACTGCAAAGCGGCAGCGATCGGATCCTGCGTTTGATGGGGCGGCGTTACAGTACCTTCGAATTTGAAGGTTTGGTTGCAAGGGCTCGAGAATATGTTTCGAATTTGGGTCTGACAACTGATGTTATGGTTGGATTTCCGGGAGAGACCAAGGAAGATCACCGGCACAGTCTGGAGTTTGTGAGGGGATTGGGGTTTTCCCGAATTCATGTTTTCCCTTTTTCAGAACGGCCAGGAACTCGAGCGTATTATATGAGTGAGAAAGTTGATGGTAAGGCAAAGAATCACCGTAGGGATGAGATGCTAAAACTGGCGGATGAATCAGCTTGTCAATTTCACCAGTCACAGGTCAACAGATGTGAAGAAGTCCTGCTTGAGCGAAAGACTGCAATCCCCAGCGATCTCAGTGATTATTCAAGAGAATGTGATGAAAAAATTGAGGTTTACTTTGGTTACACTTCAAATTACATTCCCGCCTGGGTCATTGATGGTAACCATCAATGTACTTCAGGCGAAATTATATCAGTAAAATTGAGTGGTGCCGCCCTCTCGGGTTGTCTGGCAGCGCCGATGGATGATTGAAGCACGGGATGAAGAATATCACTATTGTAACGGGGAGAAAGTGACCTAAAGGTAGATTGGAGCAAATATGGAGGTGCTGGGCGTGAAAGAGGAAAGGATTAAAGTTGGATTACTTTTTGGTGGGCCCTCTCAGGAGCATGAAGTATCACTTATGTCGGCTAATGCGATATGGACGGCGTTGGATAATAATAAGTACGACAAGATATCTATTGGAATAACCCGGGATGGAGTATGGTATTTGGCTGATCATCCAGAAAAATGGATGACTCGAGGATTTCCCGAGAATCCATCAGAAATTGCGGAGCGAGTCAGAATTGATCCGGGCTCCGAAGGAGGGTTCGTTGCAGGTCCTCAGGGCGAGCCAGTTAACCTCGATGTGGTCTTTCCCGTATTGCATGGACCGTTTGGAGAAGATGGCACCGTTCAGGGGCTTTTAGAATTATGCGGTACAGCATACGTCGGCAGCGGCGTTGCATCATCAGCTGTGGCCATGGATAAACAGATCATGAAGGAAATTTTTCTACATCATTCTCTCCCAGTAGTCGGGTATGAAGTTTTCTACCGGGAGGACCTGTCCCGAAAGATTGATCAGATTATAAATGCGGTATCTGAAGAACTGGGATTCCCATGTTTTGTTAAGCCTGCTAATTTGGGCTCCAGCGTAGGCATTTCCAAAGTGAACAATGCTGAACAGCTTCCAGCAGCTCTCCGCAGTGCAGCTGTACATGGTCGGAAGATTATTGTGGAGGAAGGACTATTAAATGTTCGGGAACTGGAGTGCAGTGTGTTGGGAAACCGCGAGGTTTATGTGGCTGGACCAGGGGAGATCATTCCAGCTGGCGAGTTTTATGATTATCGCTCCAAGTATCATGATCATGATACTGAACTCAAAATGAATGTTGCTTTACCGGGGAAGATAGTTGACAGGATGCGGAGACTGGCTGTCAGAGCATTTCAGGCAGTCAAGGGGTGCGGCATGGCCAGGATTGATTTTTTCTATATCGAAGAGGAGCAGGAGATTATTGTAAATGAGATCAATACAATTCCCGGCTTTACTGCTGTAAGCATGTATCCAAGGCTTTGGACTTCACAGGGAATGCAGTTTTCAGAACTGGTAGATCGCTTGATAAGACTGGCAATCAAGCGATATGAATTGGAGCATAGTTGGAGGAATTTGCTTGTGAATAATGAATAAGGAATTAAGTTTGTTTCTGCGTGCTCCCAGGAAGGAGGGGCCATATTGCGGCTGCCAGAGCCTGAGGTAAGATTGGTCGGATGGAGTAAAATCGTGGTAGTGTGCTGTTTAATTATCACAGTATTTGCGTGGTCTGTCCCTGTTTTTGGCGGTGGTGCCCGGGCAAACAGCAGTGAGGGTGCTGTTTATGTACTGCCTGTTGAGGGTACGATCAATGCTCAGATGGCGAGTTTTGTACGCAGGGGATTGGCGCGAGCTGAATCAGAGGGGGCGGCTGCAGTTGTACTGCAGGTGAGTACTCTTGGTGGTACGGTTGATGCTGCTTTGACTATCCGCGATGCCCTGCTGGAGACTTCATTACCGACAATTGCTTTAGTCAAACGGCGCGCCTGGTCCGGAGGGGCTTTAGTGGTGCTGGCCTGCGAATATTTGTTTATGAGTGAGGGCTCTTCTATAGGAGCAGCCGAGCCCAGACCGGCTGAAGAGAAGATAATTTCTGCCTGGCGTGCTGAAATGGAGTCTACTGCTGAATCCCGACAACGAGATGCGCGTATTGCTGCCGCCATGGTAGACGAAAGGGTGCAAATTCCAGATTTGACTGAATCTGGTCAGCTTCTGACCCTTACTGCAGAGAAAGCTGTCCAGGAGAATCTGGCTGATGAAAAACTGGAGCAGCTATCTGAGGCAGCAGTTGCCGCCGGCCTGACCCCCACAGAAATTGTGGAGATCAAACCAGGTGGGATAGACCGCTTCGCTGGCCTGGCAACTGACCCCTTGTGGGCAGGATTACTTCTTTTTGTGGGCTTTATGGGGATTATGATTGAATTGTTCATGCCTGGTTTTGGAGTGGCTGGTTTATTAGGAATACTGGGTTTTGCTGGATACTTTTTGGCCCATGTTGCTGTTGGTCACGCAGGATTAGCTATTGTGGCACTATTTGTTATGGGTGTGCTATTGATGGCTGTCGAGATTTTTATCCCAGGTTTTGGTGTTGTGGGTGCTGGAGGGCTGGTGGCTATTTTTAGCAGCATTTACCTGGCAGCTCCCGGCCCGGAAGCCGCTGTTCGGTCAATTCTCATGGCTTTTGGTGCTTTAGTAGTGGGAGTGTTTGTTTTGATACGATTTGGGCAGGGTCTGCCGATGTGGAGGAAATTGGCTCTGTCAGCAGAGGAAACACCGGATAAGGGCTATATTGCTACAGAAGATGCCAGGCGTTTTGAAGGAAAGAGGGGAGTAGTACAGACGGCCTTACGGCCTTCGGGTACAGCAATTATAGATGGTGAAAGGGTGGACGTGGTCAGTGAAGGACCTTTTGTTTCCAGAGGTTCTGAAGTGGAGGTTATTGACGTGGAAGGCAGACGAATAACAGTGAGAGAAGTTGTTGCTGAGGATTAGGGGGAACGCCTCGGAAGGAGGCATTTAACTTGGAGATTTTAAATGGATTACAAGGCATATTGATTTTAGCTGGGCTGGGAGTTGTCTTTTTTGTCATTCTTTTCAGCTTCATACCGGTTGGATTGTGGATTTCCGCTTCAGCCGCTGGAGTCCCTGTAGGTATTTTCAGCATGGTGGGTATGCGGCTTCGGAGAGTTCCACCTACCAGGATAATTAATCCTCTGATAAAAGCCACCAAAGCAGGTTTAGACTTGAGCTCAGATAAGCTGGAGGCGCACTATCTGGCCGGTGGAAATGTTGACGAGGTTGTGGACGCCTTGATTGCTTCGCAGAGAGCTGATCTGGGAATAGAGTTTGAGAGAGCAGCGGCAATTGATCTCGCTGGTCGTGATGTTTTGAAGGCGGTCCGCATGTCGGTTAACCCACGAGTGATGGAAACGCCAATTGTTGCAGCCGTCGCCCAAAATGGAATTGAAGTTAAGGCCAAAGCCCGAGTGACTGTTCGGGCGAATATAGAAAGACTGGTCGGAGGTGCTGGCGAGGATACGGTTATTGCTCGTGTCGGTGAAGGTATTGTAACTACTGTTGGGTCGGCTGAAGATCACGAAGCAGTCCTGGAGAATCCCGACTCCATTTCAGCGACAGTACTTGAAAAAGGATTGGATGCGGGTACTGCTTTTGAAATTCTCTCTATCGATATTGCTGACGTTGATGTCGGAAGAAATATCGGAGCTGAGTTGGAAAGTGACCGGGCAGAAGCCGACAAACGCATCGCTCGGGCCAAGGCCGAGGAGCGCCGTGCAATGGCTGTTGCCCGCGAAAGAGAAATGCGGGCTCAGGTTGAAGAAATGCGGGCCCAGGTGGTACAGGCTGAAGCAGAGGTACCAAAAGCCATTGCCGAGGCATTCCGGGAAGGACATTTGGGTGTTATGGATTACTACAACCTGCGCAATGTTGAAGCTGATACTGAAATGCGCGAGTCGATTTCCCGATTAGGTCCGGATGAGGATGACAGGCGTCAGCCCCGGACTGTTGATGAAGATGACGATGAAGATGAATAATCCTGGAGGCAACGAAGGGCGTATGGGGTGATAAAAGTGGATTTTTATCTGCTCCTGATAATACTGGTAGCCTGGTTATTTTTCAGTCTGCTTGGAGCGATAGTGGACAGAATTAAAAAATCTGGTGAACTCGTTGATACTTCTACGTCCCGGAGAAGAACCAGTCCCACTTCCTCTGGCTCTGAAGACAATGTATCTCAAAGGACGCAGTCCAAAGCCAGAACTGGAAGATTCTCAACGGTCAGGCAACAGTCTGAACAACGAAAAGACGATAAACCTGATGCCCAGGACCAGGGGGAAAACCTGGGCGCATCCCGGAAGGATGATGATAGACGTGAAATGAAAACATCCAAACAGCCTAATCGTCATCCACTGGAGGAAGCCCTTTCTGAAGAAGGTCAGCTTGGCAGTGATGAAGTGGTTTTGGGGGTGATCATGTCCGAGGTTCTTCGACCTCCAAAAAGCCGTAGAAGGTAGTCTCTGTTGCTATGAGTTGAGATCGAAAAGCAAATTTCCCATATCGATTCCCGCTGTCACATAAACATGGTTCAGGACAGAGTCATGAGAGGACAGATTGGACATGCGGGAATCGATACCAGATATATTTGATTTGCCTAAGGATGTAGTTTTAGATTTACCCCGCATCACCGTTGTCGGAGATCGACAGGTGTTGGTGGAAAACCACCGGGGAATCGCTTCCTATCGCCCTGATCTGCTGTCTATCGGTTACAGTTCAGGTAGGGTGAGCATCAGGGGTTGCAGGTTGTCTATTGCTTCGATATCAAAAGATGAAGTGTTGATAGAGGGGCGAGTAACGACAATCAGGATTGACCCGGATGAGGTGGGCCAAGGATGAATACCAAGCGGTGGTTTGGCGAGATCCGGGTTGAAATCCGTGGTTCACGCTGTAAGCAGCTTATAAACATGGCTGTTTCCTCTGGTGTTCAGTTTTGGGACGTGCAGCGGCAGGATGGTGGTTTACTGGCCTGGATGCATCCGCGTGAGCTGTCATCCTTACGGCCAATTGTGCGCAAAACGGGCTGCAGAATACACATTCTGAACCGACGGGGATTTATATTCTGGTGGAATCGTGCTTTTGGGCGTCGCTCCATGGTTGTTGGCTTGCTTGCTTGTTTGCTTCTGGTTGTACTGATGTCTTCCTTTGTCTGGGTGATAGAGGTTGAAGGCGCTGAGGAAATAGGTCCGGATGTAATACTGAAAGCGGCCCAGGAAGAAGGTGTGGAGCCAGGGGTCTGGAAATATCATTTGAATCCAGCTGAGATAGCTCGTGGCATAAGCAGAAGGGTTCCGCGGATTACCTGGGCAGGAATTGAATTGCATGGGGTCCGATTGAGCATTAAAATAGTCGAAAAGACGGGTCACTTTGATGTGGGTGAGGGTGAGCCAGCTCATATCGTCGCCCGAGCGGATGGAATTGTTGAAGAAATGTACGTGCTGAAAGGTGTTCCCCAGGTAGCGGAGGGAGAATCGGTATCCCAGGGAGATATACTCGTCAAGGGACACGAAGGCACCGATGGAGAACCGTCGGTTTCAGCCCGGGGGACAGTCCGCGGTCTGGTTCGATATGAAGGTAGAAGCATTATACAATTAGAACAGGAAGTGCTCATTCCCACAGGCAGTCAAATGGTTAGAACTTATGTTGCGATAGATGATACAGATCTGCCCCTGGGATGGATGCGCGATGAAGAGGAAATTCCTTTTGAACATTATCAAGTGCAGAGTAAGAAAAGAACTTGGTTTGTTGGCTGGAGACACGTTCCGTTTAGTGTAGAGATTGAGCGTTTGTACTACAAAGAAGTAACTGTTCATGAAAGAAGCCTGACCTCGGAACAGGCCGAACATATGGCCTATGCCGCCGCCCAGCGTCAGGTTCAGGGGGAAATTCCAGAGCAGGCGACTATTCTGGAGGCGGAATCCTTTGTAAACAGACAAGAGGAAGAGGTAATTGTGAAGATTCAAATAACGGCACTGCAGGACCTGGGAGTTTTACGGCCGATCAATATTGATGAAGACAATGAACATGGAACTGAGAACATTTACGGGGAGTGATACTACCATTCCATGAGCAATAAAGAATGTGACAATGACATTGTCAAAAGCAGATTCAAGGTTAGGGAAAATCCAGAAGCTGCCCAATTGTTTGGACATGCTGATTGCAACCTGGATGTCTTAGAAAAAAATTTCCCTATAAATCTGGTTAGTCGGGGAAATGAACTGACAATTGAAGGTCCACCGGAAGCAGTTGAGAAAGTTAAAAAGCTTCTTGAAAGATTGTTGGAGGCGTTGCAATCTGGCAATGAGATAACTGACCAGTTAATGCGATACGCAATCGATCTAACAAAGGATGGAGATGAACAACCCCTGGATAATATTTACAATGAGGCGGTAATAACTTCGGCTCGAGGCAAAGATATAAAGCCCAAGACCAAGGGCCAGCGGGATTACCTGAGGGCGATGGCGCAAAATCCGATTGTGTTTGCCATTGGCCCAGCTGGAACTGGTAAAACTTACCTGGCGATGGCGCAGGCTAATGCAGCATTGCGAAAGGGACAGGTCAGCCGCATCATCTTAACTCGACCTGCGGTGGAAGCAGGAGAGCATTTAGGGTTTTTACCTGGTGACCTTCAGGAGAAGGTGGATCCTTATCTCCGTCCGCTGTACGATGCCTTATACGACATTGTCGGCCCAGAGAAATTTCAGAAGGAGATGAACCGTGGCGTGATCGAGGTTGCTCCTTTGGCCTATATGCGGGGCCGGACCCTGGATGATTCCTTTATCGTTCTAGATGAGGCTCAAAACACAACCGCTGAACAGATGAAAATGTTTCTGACCCGCCAGGGGTTTGGGTCCAGAGCAGTGATTACTGGTGATGTCACCCAGATTGATCTGCGGCGGGCTTCGAGTGGATTAGTTCAAATCCAGGATATTCTTCAGGACATAGATGGAATAGAATTTGTATATTTGAGTGAAAGGGACGTGGTTCGTCATCCCTTGGTTACGGAGATCGTCAAAGCATATGAGGAATATGAGGAATAAGGACAACAATAACAACGATGAAACCCTGTTTGTCAGGCTGGTTAACGGATTAAAGGAGGGGTGGACCTATTTTTTTACTGACCCCTTGCAAGAGAGTTCTCCATTCCGGCGTGTAATCTGGGGATTAGTGTTTTTGCTGCTCCTATCTGCACTTTTCGTCAGTAGTATATTACCTCACCGATTGGATGTGCAGGTTGGTGAGCCTGCACCTTATAACATCAAATCTCCAACTGAATTTTTTGATCGGCCTGCTACCGAGAAACTGCGGCAGCAGGCCCGTGAAGACGTATCAGATGTTTATGAGCAAGATCCAGCGGTTAAAAATGAGGCCATAGAGCAGCTAGATGAAATATTTGGGGACTTGAGCCAGACCAGGCAGCGGTGGTTTGAAGAACTGGATATAGAACCCGGTGACACTGTAAACCTTACTGATGAGCAAGTTGGACAGGTAACCTCTGAGATGGCGGAATTTATGCAGGTTCCGCTCAGTGAGCTCGATGTTATCGAACTGCTTACTGTAGAGGAAAGGGTCTTGGAGGAAACTTACGATCATATTGAATCCACTCTGGACTTTCTGTATGCACAGGGTATAAAGCCGGATAATTTGCAGGATTATCGCACTCAGATGCGTCAGGAAGCTGAACAATCTGATTTACCAGAACAACTTCGTCTACTGTCCGGAAGACTTGGCGAAAATCTTTTACGCCCAAACTTGTTATTCAATGCGGAAGAGACGGAACGACGCAGAGATGTGGCAGCACAGGAGGTCAGTCCAGAGATCATACTCAGGGGACAGATAATAATTCCCGACGGACGGATTATTTCTTCTGAGGATATGGTGCGGTTGCGCGATGCTGGTTTGGTTCAGGACGGAGCTCCCTGGTTGATCTATGCTGGTTCCATGTTATTTTCTCTGGTCATGATAACTATTGTTGCCGTTTACCTGGCCAACTTTCAGCGAGATATTTTCGAATCTGAATCGCGCATTGTTCTCGTGGGGCTCACTACACTATTGGCTCTTTTTGCTTCCCGGTTTTTGCTGGTTTTATCCCCTTATTTGACGCCCATTGCTGCAGGTACGATTCTGCTGTCTGTCCTGCTAAATGGTAACACTGCAGTTGTTGTGGGAGTAACGATGTCAATGGCGATAGGATTAATGACCGGAGGAGAAGTTCCCGCCATATTGATGAGTTTGGCCGGTGGCACGGCCGGCGCTGTAACAGCGGCATCGGTATCTGAGCGGACAGATATCATGCGCAGTGGGTTGGTTGTGTCTGTGATTAATATTGCTGTGTTTATCTCTCATGCGAGTATTGGAGGCACTGCCAATCTGGCTGAGTTTGCCCTGTGGAAGGATGCATTATGGGGTGGAGCTAACGGTATATTAGCTGCAATCATCGCAATAGGTTTTCTGCCTTTTCAGGAGAGTTTCTTTGGGGTCCTGACACCGGTTAAACTCCTTGAATTGTCAAACCCCAACCATCCCTTGTTAAGACGACTATTGGAAGAGGCACCTGGCACCTACCATCACAGTATGATGGTTGCTAACCTTGCAGAATCAGCTACGGAAGCAGTAGATGGCAATTCACTGCTTGCCCGGGTAGGGGCTTACTATCACGATGTTGGGAAGGCCCGCCGCCCCTACTTCTTTGTCGAAAATCAGTTTACGGATAGTAATCCTCACGACAAGCTGTCACCAAATCTTTCTGCGTTGACGGTTATATCCCACGTGCGTGAGGGGCTGGAAATGGCAGAGGAAGAAGAACTTCCTGAGCAAGTGACAAGTTTCATTGCTGAGCATCATGGGACAACCATGGCTAGCTATTTTTATCAGAGGGCTTTAGAACAGGCAGATGAAGGGGAGGAAGTTGCACAGGACAACTTTCGATATCCTGGACCCAAACCGCATAGTAAGGAAACCGCTTTGGTCATGTTGGCAGATGCGGTGGAGGCTGCTGTTCGTTCCCTGTCCCGACCGACTCCAAATCGTGTCAAGTCCGTAGTGAGGGATATAATCCATGAAAGACTTGAAGATGGTCAGCTGGACCGTTGTGACCTAACGTTCCGTGACCTGGATAGAGTGGCTGAGAGCTTTACTCAAGTTTTATCAGGAGCTTTTCATCATCGAGTGGAATATCCTGAAACAGTCATGGAGGAAATGGAGCAGGAAAAGGCTGATCTCGAGCAGGAGGAGGACGAGAGCAGTGAAAATTGAGATAGTAACCAAAAAGGAAGTTGAAGTGCCAGGGCTGACTTATCCAATACTGCGAAGGACGGCCAGGAACACTGCAAGACGACTTCGGTGTAGAGGTAATCATTCCTTAAAAGAAGATGCCGTTGTTGAAGTTGCGTTGGTGAGTTTACAAACGATTGCTCAGTTGAATGAAAGGCATCGAGGCCTTGATTCTCCAACTGATGTGTTATCGTATCAGCTGCAACTCGATGCCCCTTTCCCTACTCCCTTTGAGGAAATCGGTGGAGATCAGGTGTTTGGCTGTGTAGCAATTTGCCCGGACAAAGCACGAGCGCAGGCGAGTGAACAGTTTCGTTCATTGGTATGGGAGATGGCATTTTTACTCTGTCATGGTCTGCTGCACCTTGCAGGCTGGAACCACCCTGATTCTCCTTCTCTGACTGAAATGAACAAACTCTCCCAGGGAATTTTGGATCATGTATTCGCCTGAGGGAAACTCACCTAATCGCCTGTGGCCGGGGCTTGGAAGGTTTTTATGTGCGTTGAGGTGGGCCAAAAATGGTCTTGCAGCTGTGTGGCGAGATGAAGAACACTTTCGCTGGCAGACGGTTATTGCCGCTTTGGTGCTATCTGCAGCCCGCTGGACAGGTCAGTCCAGGACAGAATTTGCCATACTAGTATTGATTTCCGGTACAGTTATGGCAGCACAGGTGTTAAACTGGGTGTGTGAGATGTTGGCAGACCTCATTGTCTCTGAACCTCATCCAGTGATACGGGACATAAAGGATGGGACAGCGGGAATGGTGTTGATTCTTTCAGTATGTTCTGTAGTAGTGTTTTTTCTGCTTTTGTGGCCCGATTTAAATAATCTGGTTCCATTTTTTCAGCATGCCTGGCGACAAGGTCAATGGTGGGAGTTTTTACAGCTGGCCGGGCTGGTAATTTTGAGTTGGTATGCTTTCTGGGGACACATATAAACAAAAATGCAGGATAAATAACGCAAGCTATGCTCAGGAGGAAACTATTTTATGCAGAGTGGAAATTACGCTACAGATGATAATTTCATATCGGGTTTTGCCTCGGTTATGGGGTTTGCTAACGTCGGAAAATCTACTCTGGTGAATCGTCTGGTTGGTGACAAAGTTAGTATTGTCACCTCCAAGCCTCAGACAACGCGAACTAGAGTTCGTGGAATATTAAACACGAATGATATGCAGTTGGTTTTTCTCGATACTCCCGGATTTCATTTTCCTCAGGATCGCCTGGGAAAGCAAATGGTCAAAAAAGCACGGCAGTCCACCCGTGATGTTGATGTGATTATATTCTGTGTTGATGGTAGCCGGGCTGAACCCGGACGGGGAGATAAAAATTGCGCCGAGCTTGCTGCAGCTGCCGATAACCCGGTCGTGCTGGCGGTGAACAAGATAGATAAAATTGCTGAATCTGTCCGCTCCGGACGTATAGACTCCTATTCGCAGTTGGCGGATTTTGATCATGTAATGGGGATATCAGCTCTTACTGGTGAGAACATTGATGAACTGTTGAAAGCGCTTAAGCAGCTGCTGCCGCGAGGGGGACCAAGATATTTTCCGCCGGATATGAAGACAGACCGGCCACTTACATTTTTGATTGGTGAGCTTGTACGAGAGAAAGTTATGGTGTTAACCAGCCAGGAGATTCCGTATTCAACTGCGGTTGATGTGCGAAGTCTTGAACAACGGCAGGAAGACACCTACTACATAGGCTGCGACATTTTAGTAGAGAGAAACTCGCAAAAAGGAATACTCATCGGCAAGGGCGGGAAGATGATCAAGGAAATAGGCCAGAGGAGTCGGAATGACGTTGAAGACCTGCTGGGAGTTTCCGTCTACCTGGATCTGCACGTGAAAGTCAAGAAGGACTGGCGTGATGACGCTCTGGCACTTCGTGATTTGGACCTTGACATTGAACGATGAGACTGGGGTGAATAGTATATGCCTGAATATCGGGTGGAGGCGGTCATATTGAGTAGTCAGTCTCTGGGGGAATCTGATCGGTTGATTACCCTTATGTCGAGGGGACGCGGGAAGCTCCGGGTAGTAGCAAGAGGTGCTCAAAAGGCCGCCAGTAAGCTTGCCGGGCTAATCCAGCCTCTAAACCGGGTTGGTCTGATATTGTGGAAAGGACGTACCCTTGATGGTATAAAAGGTGGGAAACAGCTGGAGGATTTTCACAAACTTCGTTCGGAATGGTCAACAATGTGTTATGCTTCATGCTTTGCGGAATTAACCAGCCGAATCTCTCAGGAGGGGGAGCCAGATGAACCTCTCTACCTTCTTCTGGTTACCAGCCTCCGAGCCCTCAATACCGACCTGAATCCACATTTGGTAGGAACATTTTTTTTCGTCCGGGCCCTGAAAGTTGCTGGGTTCTTACCTCAGCTAAATTACTGTGTGTATTGTGGAGAAGAGCCTCAAGGAAGTGTCGTGTTGGATTACTCCCGCGGAGGTATTCTGTGCTCTGCCTGTGATGGACAACCCGAGGGCACTGCAGATCATCTGCCAGCCAACCTTCTTCAGTTGTTCTGCCTTTTACGTGATGTCCACCCCCAGCAGTTAGATAAACTTCCTGAACACAATGAACAGCTGTGGATCAATCTGCGGGATCAGGTGCTAACGTTCAGCGAGTATCATTTCGATGAACAGCTAAAGTCACGGCGATTTTTGGATATACTATTCTAAAGAGCACCTGAAAAACGAAGGAGGCATTGAACAATGGAGGAACTTGAAAAAATAGATGCTATCCGTGAGAGAACTGGAGTGACGTATCGTCAGGCTCGAGCGGCATTAAAAAAGACAGACGGTGATCTTGTGTCTGCACTGGTGCATCTTGAGGAGGGTGCAGACGGAGAAACCTGGCAGCAGAGAATTAAAGTGACCGGCGGTGACCTGGTGGATAAAGTCGAATCGCTCATCCGGGAAGGCAATGTGAGGCGCATTATAGTACGTCATCAGGGGAGAACCCTGGTAGAAATTCCGGTTACTGTGGGTGTTATTGGTGCGGTGCTTTTACCATCACTTGCTGCACTGGGAGCCATAGCTGCCATGGTGTCCGAGTGCACCGTAGTTGTCCAGCGACAGGGTGACGTAGAGGATGGACAATTTGAGCCTGAAGATGATGGTGAATCTCAGCCAGCTGATAGCCCGGACTTTGGTTGAAATATATACGGAGTACTGTCTGGGACTATTCCCGTCCCGCCTGAATCATTGGGGGGCGGGAATGCATTTTAACTACAGTGGAAGAAGTCCGCGTGCAAAATCGTTTTGCTGGCGTTTGAATTGCTGGTCTTCTGAAATTATGGTTTGGTATAAAATAGGGATTGCATCTATACTCGCAGGTTTTAGAATCGGCCCTGCAGCAAGGGCAGGCGGGAGTTTCGTTCCCTGGGCCATGTAACCCGGCCCAGATACAAGGTCGGCAAGGTACTTGTTCGGTGTAAGTGGTCACAGGATTGCGGCCCTGTTGTCTGGGTGCAAATGGGATGTTCCCAAATAGGTGTGTAAACTCAGGCAATACGTTGCGCCCCTTTTCAATCTCAATGCAATCTTGTTTACTGGAGGAGCAGGTCACTACTGGATGTATGGATACAGATGGGAGGTAAAATAATGGAATATAACTTTCAACAAGTAATATCCAAACTGAACAGTTTTTGGGGTGAACAGGGCTGTCTCCTGCAGCAGCCGTATGATACTGAAAAAGGAGCGGGAACAATGAACCCCTCAACATTTTTTCGTTCCCTGTCAGATGAACCGTGGGCCGTGGCGTATACAGAGCCATCCCGGCGTCCTCAGGACGGTCGGTATGGTGATAATCCTGTGAGGGTGTATCGTCACTGGCAGTACCAGGTGGTTATTAAACCTTCTCCCGAGGATATTCAGGAAATATATCTGGACAGTTTGCAGCACATTGGTGTTGATTGTAAGCAGCATGATGTGCGATTTGTTGAGGATAACTGGGAAGCTCCAACTCTGGGAGCCTGGGGGCTGGGTTGGGAAGTGTGGCTTGATGCAATGGAAATAACCCAGTTCACCTATTTCCAACAGATGGGGGGGTATGACCTGACTCCGGTTCCTGTAGAAATCACTTATGGACTTGAAAGGCTGTGCGGGTTTTTGCAGGGCGTTTCCAACATATTTGATGTGGTGTGGAAGGATGGTATCACTTACGGAGATGTGTACCGACGCGCAGAGTTTGAACATTCTAAATATAGTTTTGAAACAGCGGACACCAATATGCTGCGCAAATCCTTCGAACTAAATGAGCGGGAGGCCCAACGGGCTTTACAGGAGGATTTAGTACTTCCCGCCTATGACTGTGCGTTGAAATGTTCTCATCTATTTAATCTGCTGGACGCAAGAGGTGCAATCGGTGTTACGGAGCGAACTAATTACGTAGCCCGCATTCGCGCCCTGGCTTGTGATTGTGCGGGAAAATATATTCAGATTCATTCACGGGACTGTGCTGAAGATGAACCAGTAGATAGTCTGAAGGAGGCGTGACTCATCGTGTCTGTTAAAAATGAAACTAACGATGCTCTATTGGAAGTTGGTTGTGCAGAAGTACCTGCGGGATTTTTGCCAGATACTCTGGATCAGCTGGTCAGCCTTGCAGAGTCAGAACTGAGTGCAGTTGGTCTGACATACAGTGAGGTGCAGTCTTGGGCGACTCCACGCCGGTTAATTTTATATATCAGTGGTGTACCGCAGGAGACGATGGGTAAGACTGAGGAAATTCGCGGACCTTCAGAGGAGATATCTTTTGATGAGAATGGTGAGCCTACGAGAGCAGCTGAGGGATTTGCCGCCAGCCAGGGTGTTGCCTTGGACGACCTTCAGATTCGACAAGAAAAACGGGGCCGTTATGTATGGGCGGTGCTTACCAGTCCCGGACGTGAGGCAGTCAGTGCGTTACGGGATGCAATGCAGAATATTTTAAAATCTCTCTCCTTTCCACAAACAATGCGGTGGGGAGAGGGAGACATCGAATTTGTCCGGCCGCTCAGGTGGATTGTTGCACTTTATGGTACTGATATTATTCCGGTTGAATTTGCCGGAAAAAAAGCTCAGAGGCAGACCCGTGGTCCTCGCTTCTCTCCCGAAAATATAGATGTAGAAAATGCTTCTGAATATATAGATAAGATGAGGGATATGCAGTTAATAGTTAGACCGCAGATGCGTAGAGAAAGGATTGTGCAGCAATGCGGTGAACTTGCTGTTTCGGTAAATGGAAGACCTGTCATACCTGAATCGTTATTGCAGGAAGTTACGTTCCTGGTGGAAAGTCCTCAGGTAGCATTGGGTTCGATACCTTCTGATTTTTTGGAGGTTCCTCGAGTAGTTATAACTACCGCAATGCAGACTCACCTGCGGTTTTTTCCCGTCGAGGACAGTGATGGTCAGTTGAAACCGTACTTCCTATCGGTGATTAACGGTAACGATGCAATGCGTGATACCGTGGTGCCTGGGAATGAATTGGTCCTGCATGCCAGACTTGCTGATGCCAGATTTTTTTGGGAAGAGGACAAGGAGATATCCCTGCAAGAACATGCAGAGCGCTTGTCTGAAGTTATAGTTCATGAGGAGATGGGCAGCCTCGCCGACAAATCAGAAAGACTCAGTAGGATTTTGTGCCAGCTGACAGCAGATGGAGTTATCCCGTCCGGACTGCAGGATACACTCTTGAGAGCTGCACAATTATGTAAGGCAGACCGGGTAACGCTGATGGTGCGAGAATTTCCTGCCTTGCAGGGCAGGATGGGGGAGGAATATGCTAAGAACGATGGGGAACCTGGGCCAGTCTGCACGGCGATAGGCGAACATTATCTTCCACAGCGTTCTGGAGACCCACTACCTGAAACCCCTGCTGGACGGTGGTTGAGTCTTGTTGACAAGGCTGACAATCTGGTAGGAGGTTTTGCAGCCGGACTTCAAGTGAGCGGCTCGGAAGATCCTTACGGTCTTCGCCGTTCCGCAAATGGTATTCTGAGACTGCTGGCTCTCGAAGACGGGGTAACAGTAACCCAGATTCTGAGGTGCTGCAGTGAGGCCTATGAGATTTCTGGGGAAGAATTCAAATCTCTGCGGAAGCGGATAACATTATTTGTTGAGGAACGCCTGCGCAGCCTCCTGTCGGATGCAGGTTTCGAATACGATCTCATCGAGGCGGTTTTGGCTAGAGATTCAGATGACATCAGCGATGTCTGGGTGAGAATAGAGACAGTGGCTCAGTTTCTGGATAGTTCTTACGCTGAAGACTTGCTTGTAGCCTGGAGGAGATGTCATAATTTGGGGTGCGACACATACCATGCTGGCGTACCAAAAGTCCAGAGTTTTTCTGCCCCCGCAGCCCAGCAGCTGTGTGCTGAGTTTAAAGAGTTCAGAACAGAAGCAGACAGATTGTTGGATGAGGGGGATTACGAAGGATTCATCATTCGTGGATCACAGCTGCGTGAGCAGGTTGACCGTTTCCTTGATGAAGTTATAGTCATGGTAGATGATGAAGATACAAAAAGCAGGCGGCTGAACCTACTCAGCAGCATTGCTGACTATCTTTCAATTGTGGCAGATTGGTCGCAGATTCAGGGGTAATCCTGGATCTAGAGTTATCCACAAATCAAGAATGGGTGATATCGCTTGGTTGAGTCACCGGAGGAGACAATATATGTACTGTCGGATTCAGTGGGAGAGACAGCTGAGCTGGTAGCCAGGGCGGCTCTCAGCCAGTTTGAGCGTAATTCAGGGGGAATACAGGTGGAGCGTATTCCTTTCATAAACTCTCGGGAAAAGGTGGACGATGCACTGGAGCGTGTGTCCAACTCCAGACCGACCATGGTTATTTACACCCTGGTAGTTCCATCTGTCCAGAAGTATCTTGAAAAAAGGTGTGAACAAGAGGGCATACATACAGTAGACATCATGGGACCAATTATCCAAGGCATGAAAAATGTCCTGGGTCGACAACCGAGACAAGAGCCGGGTATCATTCACCGCATGGATGAGCAGTATTTCCGTAGAGTTGCTGCAGTGGAATTTGCAGTCAAATATGATGACGGCAAGAGTCCACGAGGGTTTTTGGAGGCAGATGTAGTTTTGGTGGGAGTTTCGCGCACGTCCAAGACTCCTGTCTGTATGTATTTGGCTCACCGTGAAATAAAAGCCGCTAATTATCCTCTGGTGCCTGAGATTGAATTACCTGAAGAGATTTACCAGGTTAAAGAACGGGTAGTAGGATTGACCATAAATGCAGCGCAGCTTCAACAGATCCGTCGGCAGAGGATTCACCGACTTGGTTTGAAAGCAGCATCTCACTATGATGACCTGACTCGCATCCGAGCGGAACTGCAGTATGCTCAGGAGGTGTTTGAACAGTTGGGATGTCCGGTTGTGGAGGTCACCAGTCGGGCAGTTGAGGAAACAGCCACGACAGTTTTGGAGATCATGCGGGAAGGAGATTGGTTCAGTGACTGATTCAGTAGCTGATGTGAAATATGTGTACTCGTTTGCTGAGGGTCAGGCTGATATGAAAGATCTGCTGGGAGGTAAGGGAGCCAATCTGGCTGAGATGACTCGAATGGGACTTCCTGTCCCGCCGGGGTTTACTATTACTACTGATGCCTGTACTGAATATGTGCGACGCGGAGAACTTACTGCGGTGATGAAAGAACAGATAGACAAATATCTTTGTAAGCTGGAGGAACAGAAAGACCAATCTTTAGGTGATGAGGTAAATCCTCTCCTGGTATCAGTTCGCTCAGGAGCCAGCATATCTATGCCGGGAATGATGGATACCATTCTCAACCTGGGCTTAAATGATGATACAGTCTCTGGTCTTGCAGAAGTAACCCAGGATGGACGTTTTGCTCTGGATTGCTACAGACGGCTGATTCAGATGTTTGGTAATGTCGTTAAAGGCATTTCCATTAACGAATTCGAACGCATCCTGTCAGACGTCAAGGAATCTGCTGACGCTGATAACGATACTGATCTTACAACTGCTGAACTTCGGGCAGTAGTAGAGGATTATAAAGAGATCTATCACAAGGAGACCGGTGAGACATTCCCACAAAACCCCCGTAAACAGCTGCTTACCGCCGTTGAGGCAGTATTTGCTTCATGGAATAACGAGCGTGCTCGTGTTTACAGGCGGGTTCATGGTATTCCAAATGACCTGGGTACAGCTGTAAACGTACAAGCCATGGTTTTTGGCAACCGGGGACAGAATTCGGGGACAGGTGTTGTTTTCAGTAGGAATCCCTCAACAGGTGAAAAATGGCTATATGGTGAATATCTGCTAAATGCTCAGGGAGAAGATGTTGTTGCCGGGATACGCACGCCCAAAGAGGTTTCCAAACTTAAGGTTGAAATGCCCGGGGTATCTGAACAGCTGGAAAACGCCGCCGAAACACTGGAAAAACATTATCGTGATATGCAGGATATCGAGTTTACTATAGAAGATGGTCAGCTGTATTTACTGCAGACCCGGACCGGGAAGCGAACTGCCGCGGCCGCAGTGAAAATAGCCTATGATATGGTGACTGAAGGCCTTATTGAAGAAAAAGAAGCGCTTATGAGGGTTGAGCCAGACCACATAGACGTTTTACTTCATCCCAAAATTGACCCTGACAGCCAGTTAGAATCAATAGCAAAAGGTTTACCTGCTTCTCCCGGAGCGGCCAGTGGAAAAGTTGTTTTTGATGCAGATGAAGCGGAGGTGCGCAGCCAGCGGGGAGAACACGTGATTCTTATACGCCCCGAAACAACACCCGATGACGTACACGGTATTGTGGAGGCTGACGGTGTGCTGACCAGCCGCGGTGGGATGACCTGTCACGCGGCCATCGTAGCCCGCGGCATGGGCAAACCATGTGTGGTTGGTTGTGATGAACTGGATATCGACCTAACCAAAGGTGTTGTCGAAACTCCAAAGTTCACCATAAAAAAGGATGATGTTCTGACTATCGATGGAGCAACCGGAGAAGTTTATGCACAGGAAGCCCCGCTTATTGAGCCCACATTATCTGAGGAATTCAATTCGCTTCTGGAATGGGCAGATGAATATCGTGATATAGGTGTTCGAGTAAATGCTGACACTCCTGAAGATGCGCAAATAGCGAGGGAGTTTGGGAGTGAAGGAATCGGACTTTGCCGTACCGAACACATGTTTATGGATACCAATAGACTGGCTGTCATGCAGGAGATGATTATGGCGGAAACAATCCAGGAGCGGGAGGAGACTTTAGAAAAACTGCTCCCTATGCAGCGTGGAGACTTTTCTGCCATTTTCCGTATAATGGATGGATTACCGGTAACCATACGCCTTCTTGACCCGCCTCTGCACGAGTTCTTGCCGGATATTTCAACCCTCAAAGAGCAGGTGAGTAAAATGCGCAGTGAAGGAGTTGAAAGTGTTGAATTATTCCGCAAGAAAAAAGTATTAAGCCGGGCAGAAACGTTGCATGAAAGCAATCCCATGTTGGGGCAGCGGGGCTGCAGATTGGGCTTGTTATATCCGGAGATGTATCAGATGCAGGCCCGTGCTATTATGCAGGCTGCTGTAGATGTGCACCAGGAGGGGATTGAGGTGCATCCTGAAATTATGATTCCGCTTGTCAGTGATGCATGTGAATGTGAACTTCTGGCAGCTCAGATTCGGGAAACTGCTCTGTCAGTGTTGGATGGAGAGCAGGTTGATATAGACTTCGGTATTGGTACCATGATAGAGGTCCCGCGGGCCTGCGTTACGGCAGATAAAATTGCTGAGGTGGCGGAGTTTTTCTCCTTCGGTACCAACGATCTTACTCAAACCACCTATGGGTTCAGTCGTGATGATGCTGAGGCCAAGTTCCTCCACCATTATCTATCTGAAGGAATTTTAGATGATAATCCTTTTGCCGTCCTGGATAAAAATGGAGTAGGTAAGTTGGTTGCTATGGGAATTCAGTTGGGTAGAGATACAAGACCCGATTTGGAAGTTGGTATCTGCGGTGAGCATGGTGGCGAGCCGAAGTCCATTGAGTTTTGTGCAGAGATAGGCATGGATTATGTCAGCTGTTCCCCTTACAGACTCCCAGTGGCTCGACTGGCTGCGGCTCAATCTGCCATCAAGAATACGAAAGATGTCCAAAAAACAGATTGACTTCACACTATCGGCAGGAGTTTGACCTTTATTAGAGAAACACAAATAAGAAGTATCGTTTCTAGTAAGTCTGGGGCATTATCAAATGCCCCGGCCTTTTTGATTTTGATCATGTTGAGCATGAAATTGTGAGTTGAAGTTTCTGGCGTTTTTGAGTTTTGCAACGGTTCAGAGACATACCGGCACTGTAACTGTTTAGAATGGTTGCTTAGCTGAACATTCTGGACTTCTAGAATTGATTCTGAAGAAAATGTTTAAACTCCCCGATTTTGTGGAATGGACAAGAGAGGTGCCTGGTAATGTCGACAGATGGATTCGTTGAGCAGGTCCGTGATAGTAATGATATTATCGAAGTTGTGTCGCAGTATGTACGTCTTGAACAACAAGGCAAAAACTTTGTTGGACTGTGTCCGTTTCATCAAGAGGATACGCCCTCATTTACTGTGTCTCCTACCCAGCAGCTTTACTACTGTTTCGGCTGCCAGGCGGGGGGCGATATCTTCAATTTCATCATGGAGATTGAGGGGTTGGAATTCAGAGAAGCACTGGAGTTTTTGGCTGAACGTGCAGGTCTGGACATGCCCTCGGACTCGCAGAGTTCAGAGTCACAGAGAAGGCGTTCACAACGGGCAAGAGTCAGAAAATATTTAATAAAATTGGGGGATTTTGTTTGTAAGTTCTATCAGCAAAAACTTGAGCAGAATCGCCCAGCAGCAAAATATCTCAAGGAACGAAAAGTTCCTCGTGAAGTTCAGAAAGATTACCGCTTGGGATGGGCTCCGGATAGTTGGGATGCATTGTGTGGTTATCTTGAAAAACACGGAGCAAACCTGAAAGCGGCAAAAATGATGGGCGTAGTAAATAAAAGCAAAAAAACGGATAACTACTATGATGTTTTTAGGGGTAGAATTATATTTCCCATTACTGATCCGCGCGGCAATGTAGTTGGTTTTGGTGGGAGAGTCATAGACTCTAACGCGGAACCCAAATATTTGAACACACCTGATAGTCCTTTGTTTAAGAAACGGCAGGTATGGTACGGCTTGGAGCAGGCCAGATCTCGTATTCGTAAAAGGAATAGAGCGATAATTGTCGAAGGATATATAGATGTTTTGGCATGTTCTGCTCACGGTTGGCAGGAGACAGTTGCTTCTATGGGTACATCTCTGACCGCTGAACATGCCCAGCTGTTGGCCAGATATACCGATAATGTCTACGTTGCTTATGATGCGGATGCTGCTGGTTCTGATGCTGCGGTAAGAAGTTTGAATCAATTTACCGGTACATCGATTGCATTGAAAGTGGTCGATTTACCCGAAGATAAGGATCCGGATGACGTGTTAAATGAAGAGGGGAAGGATATATTTAACAAGCATCTCGAGCAGGCAAAAAGCTTCTTTCAGTTTTGCTGGGAACGTAGTCTTAAACGTAGAGACAGGTCGGCAGCGGAAGGTAAGGCTCATATTATACGTGATATGGCACCTCTGATATGGGCTGAGGAGGACGAGGTAGTTAGGGCTGATAGAATTCGATTTATGGCTCAATCACTTAGAGTGGACGAAAAAGCGGTTAGAAAACAATTAAGTAAGTTGCAAAAAGTGGAACAAAAGCATAAACCTGATAGAGATAGACATAATATTAAGGAAAATTACGGTATTAAATATTTACCTGATAACAATCTGGGTCAATGGCGGGCTGAACGTCAGTTAATAAAATTAATGTTTTATACACAAAGATTCCTACAGCGTGCAAGAGAATCTCTGAACCCGGAGGATTTTGAAAACAGTGTTCACCAGTCTTTTGCTGAAGCCGTACTGAATAGTAATTGCCAGGATATTGATAGGCTTCGGTCTGAAGTCTTGAGTGATTGTGATAAAGAAGAGATAAGACGTATTTTTTCAGAAATCCTTATGGAGGAAGAAATTCCAGATAACTCCGTTGACAAAGTGTTTTCTGATTGCATGGAGCTTTTGATCTGCAGGAGAAAAATGAGGCGGATTGAGGAGTTAGACAATATTATAGCTAGACACGACCAAGAAGGGGAAAAGGTACCCCGTAAGATTTTACGAGAACAGGCAGAACTTATTAGAGAACTGAAAAAATCGCGCTTCAGGTCTTTTTGAGATTTATCGTCGGGAGTGATAGAGTTGACTGCGTCTGAAATAACACCTAATGATGATGGAAGTGGGGAAGGTCAGTTGGCCGAAGAAACAGTAGTTGATGATGAAAAAAGCCACTTGGAACTTTCTGAGGTTCAGGAGCTTGTAGACGAGGGACATGACGAGGGTGTACTGTCTTATCAGGATGTTATGGATGCCCTGGAAGATGTTGAGCTCTCTGTGGCAGAAATTGAGGATATATACGAACACCTCAAGGAAAAGGGGATTGACATCGAAGGTGATCCGGATGATGAAGATGAAGGAACGGACATCGATATTCCGGAGGGTGTATCTCTTGATGACCCTGTTCGCATGTATCTCAAAGAAATAGGCCGTGTAGACCTTTTGAGTGCAGATGAAGAAAAAGAATTGGCACGACGAATTGAAGATGGGGATGAGAGTGCTCGGCGTCAACTGGTCGAGGCAAACCTACGGCTGGTAGTGAGCATAGCCAAACGCTATGTTGGTCGTGGGATGCTGTTTTTGGATCTCATTCAGGAAGGTAACCTGGGCTTGATGAAAGCGGTGGAGAAGTTCGACTACCGGAAGGGATACAAGTTCAGCACTTACGCCACATGGTGGATACGTCAGGCGATCACTAGAGCCATAGCAGATCAGGCCAGGACTATCCGTATACCTGTTCACATGGTGGAAACGATCAACAAATTAATACGTGTATCCAGGCAGCTGCTGCAGGAGCTTGGTCGTGAGCCGACGGCAGAAGAGATAGCAGAAGAAATGGATATCGAGCCTGAGCGAGTACGTGAGATCAAAAAGATTTCTCAGGAACCGGTGTCGCTTGAAACCCCGATAGGAGAAGAAGAAGATAGTCATCTGGGGGACTTCATCCCTGATGAGGAAGCAGAAGAGCCTTCCGACGCCGCCTCTTTTGCGTTGCTTCAGGATCAGTTGGAGGATGTTCTGCACACATTGACTCCGCGTGAAGAGAAGGTTCTGCGTCTTAGATTTGGTCTAGATGATGAAAGAGCACGTACTTTGGAAGAAGTCGGTCAGGTATTCGGAGTGACAAGAGAGCGAATTCGGCAAATTGAGGCCAAAGCATTGCGCAAGCTACGTCATCCGAAGAGAAGCACAACTTTGAAGGATTACGTGGAGTAAATTCTCAGATTAAAATAGCGACCTTGACGAAATCTCTGAGGCTAACTATAATAGGCTATGCTGACGTTGATGAGTGTGAGGATGAAGGAATGAAAGTCACGCTCCACGGTAGCTCAATGGCAGAGCGTCCGGCTGTTAACCGGAGGGTTGCAGGTTCGAGTCCTGCCCGTGGAGCCAATAAATACACTGCTCATGCTTGTGAAGGGCCCATAGCTCAGTTGGTCAGAGCAGGGGTCTCATAAACCCAAGGTCGTTGGTTCGAATCCAACTGGGCCCACAGGCAGGAAATTAAAATTAAAAGTTGAATCTAAGGTTTTGTGGCCCCATAGTCAAGTGGCGAAGACATCAGCCTTTCAAGCTGAAGACGCGGGTTCAATTCCCGCTGGGGTCACAATTTTTATTATATGGTTGAATAGCACGCAGGGCTTCTAGCAGGAAAAGTAGTAATGATAAACTCTGTGCCCTCTCCCAATTCTGAATTGACCTGCATTCTCCCATCAAGCAGTTCATGTACCAAAAACTGGGCCAAATACAGTCCCAGTCCAAAACCTGTTTGTTTATCTGAATAAAACGGCTCGAAAATTTTCTTCTTTTCTTCAGAGCGGATTCCAGGGCCTGTATCTATTATCCTAATTACCATTTGCCTCTGATTGCAGTAGCAGCTGATAGTGATCTGCCCTCCATGTGGGGTGGCTGCGACTGCATTGTCAATAAGGATGAATAGAACGCATCGTATATATTCTGCGAGATGCTTGGATTTCTTTATGTCATCCTGGATGGCAGTAATGATATCAATCTCTTTTTTCTCGATACGGGGGGAGTTAAATTCTATAGTTTCCTCGATAATTTGATTCAGATAATCATATTCAATAGTATCTTTTTCAGTGGGCTTGAACCCACTAACTATACCATTGAAAAGTTCATTAATGTAATCCACCTGATGGATTATGGAGTCAAGATGTGCAGATGCTTCTCTGTCACTGATATGAGCAATCTGGGCATGGGAACGAATGACGGTCAAACGATTCTTGATTTCATGTATGTAGGTGGTTGCCATGCCCACTATCTTTGCGAAACGGGCAAACTCATCCCTTCTGGCGATATTCATCGACTGTAGCTCCCCTCCTAGGGTCTACCTGATTCACGTACCTACCAAATTCATAATTTAAAGGCAGGGGAGGATAAACGAAAATGGGGGTTTGTAGTAAATTCTTCTCTAAATAAATCCATAATCCTGCGCCTTGGGAGTAGAAATTATCATTCTGAGTGGGATATAAAAGCGAAGAAGATGAAAATGGAGGCCCAGATATGGTTTCGGGCCTCCAGTAGATTAGATTATAGTGGAACAATTAGATTCAGTTCGTTTTTTGTTCAACCTGTTCAAGGGCACTTTCAATGCGCCTGGCACATTCATCCTGCCCAACAAGATGCACCAGGGTAAACAGGCCCGGGCCGACGGTTTTTCCGGATAGAGATACCCTCAATGCATGAATCAAAGGAGCGGCTTTCAAGTCGTGGGCGTCTGCTGTATCTCTGATGACCTGCTCAATATTGTCAATGGTCCATTGCGCTAGCTGTTCAAATTTGCTGGCAGAATCCCGCAGGGCGGCACGGACAGAAGGTTCAGACAAATAGGAATACAGATCCTCATCTATTTCAAGGTATTCGTCGGAGAAAAAGTGAGCACCGTAATCCAGGATGTGTTCTCCATACTTGAATCTTGTTCCCAATGCCTCCACAATTGCGGATATCTTCTTCATCACTTCGGGAGAATCGAGGTTCTCGGCATCTATTAAAGATTGGTCCTTCAGGATGTTCGCTGCGAGTTTTGCTCTTTCTTCAAGCGGGGTTTCTTCCATATGCAGAGAGTTCAGGTGTATAAGTCTTTTCATATTGAACTGGGCTGGAGATTTATTTACCCTGTCCAGCTGAAACTCCTGTATTAACTGTTCCGTATCCAAAAACTCTCTTTCCCCTTCGGGTGCCCAGCCTAAAAGTGCCAGGTAATTCATTGTTGCTTGAGGCAAAAATCCTCGGTCTCGGAGTTCATTTAAGGAGGCCGCCCCATGCCTTTTACTCATACGAGCTCCATCATCTGCAAGAATCTGCGGAAGGTGGGCAAATTTCGGTGGTTCAAAATCAAAGGCCTCATAAAGCATCAACTGTCTGGGAGTATTGGAAACGTGGTCGTCGCCTCTTATGACGTGGGTAATGTCCATTGCATGGTCATCGACGACATTTGCAAAATTGTAAGTTGGCGTTTCATCCGATTTTATCAGGATATAGTCTCCAAATTGTTCATTTTCGAAAGAGAGTTCATCCTGGACTATATCAGCAAATTCAGTAGTTCCACCGGGATTAACAAACTTTACAGCGTTGCCCTCAGAGATCTGTTTATCTTCATCCATTTTATCCCTGCAGCGACAGTCAGTTTCCTCTTTATCTGGGCTGCAGGTACAGACGTACGCCCGATCGTTCTGTAGAAGTATCTGGGCATGTTCATGATAAAGATCGAGACGTTGACTCTGGAAGTATGGGCCGTAGTCTCCTCCCACTTCAGGGCCTTCATCCCAGTCCATTCCAATCCAGGATAGTCCTTCAGTAATTACATCTACTGCATCCTCAACGTTTCGCTGTAAGTCAGTATCCTCAATGCGCAGTATAAAAAGGCCGTTCTTCTGTCGAGCAAAGAGCCAGTTGAATAAGGCAGTTCTTACATTCCCGATGTGCATATATCCAGTCGGGCTGGGTGCAAACCTAACACGTACATTCACAGCAAAAATTCCCCCATTCATTTACGAAAATTAAATTTATGTCCAAACGCAAGACTAACAACTTTTATCATATGGCAATGTTTATCACTGTACAAGCCCGACGTTTACGGTCTAAATCTACGGATCTGTCAAACATTTTGAAACATAGCTTCCCGCGTCTTTGAAGAATCTAAACCCTGCGCAACCGACAGTGAATTGTAAAGCATAAGCAGGGAAGGAGCAAAGATATGGGTTTTGAACTCAATCGTCGAAAATACATTGGAATTCTGATGATCTTTGTCATTATGTTGCTCTGCAGTTCTGAGGCTTATCAATCTCTTGTCTCTATGCCTGAGCACATTCAAATTGTTCCGGGAGAAGATTATGGTAAGGAACTTTTGACAGACCTTCCTATATATCTTTCTGTTCACAGGAGAGAGATTGATGATTTTAATGTGATGATTAATGGAAGAAGCCTGGGAGAAGCTAAACAGATTTTTCATACTTCTGATTTAACAGTTTCTGCTGCTGAACCAGGTGCTGGGCATCTGGAAATACGGTTACTGGGGATTCTGCCATTTAGAAATGTTGCAGTCGAAGCAGTGACTCCGGTGGAGGTTATGCCTGGTGGACAATCAATTGGAGTCCTTTTGGAATCTGCCGGAGTGCTGGTCATTGAGCCTACAGCAGTGATAACTGATTCGGGAGATGTTTATCCTGCACGAGAAGCGGGAATGCGGGCTGGTGACTTAATCCTGGCTGTCAATGAGACTCCTGTTGAGGGTAAGGAGCACCTGGCCGAAATTATTAATAACAATGAGGATGAGTTGTTAATTATGACAGTGGGGAGGAATGATGACACCCTCGAAGTTCCTTTAAGTCCCAGGTTTGATGTTAATGAAGAATCTTATCGCATTGGATTGTGGGTTAAAGATGGCACTGCTGGAGTTGGGACGTTGACTGCTTACGACCATGATACCCGGCATTATCTGGCACTGGGACATCAAATAATAGAACCTCAGGTACGGATACCCATACCAGTGCGGAAGGGATATATAGTATCTGCAGATGTCACTGATATAAGCACTGCTGATAGAGGTAAGCCAGGGGAGAAAATAGGTGTTTTTTCGTCACCAGATGAGGCCATGGGAAATGTAGACGCCAACACGCCGTTCGGAGTAGTGGGACATCTTTGGAACATGCCCTCCGAGCATCATTTCTCAGAACCCCTACCTGTAGCATTTCAGCATCAAGTCGAAGCTGGGCCTGCAGAAATGATAACAGTTATTGAGGGAGAAGAAGTTCGAAAATTTGATGTACAGATTGAGGAAACTCGCCGCCAGAATACCCCAGATCAAAAGGGAATGGTATTGCGGATAACTGATTCAGATCTTCTGGATAAAACCGGTGGAATTGTACAGGGCATGAGCGGAAGTCCGTTGATTCAGAATGGAAAACTTGTTGGTGCCGTAACGCATGTTCTCATGAGTGATCCAAAAAGAGGATACGGAATATATGCAGAGTGGTTAGCATGCGAAATGGGTTTGCTTAGCTCAAAAAACGCATCTGCCAGAAGGTCCCATCTAATAGGAATCGCCGCTTTTCGCGAGTGGTGAGGCGAAAAATGTAGAATCTTGCGCTGATAATTGAGCAGGATTGACGGTCTAATTCGGAGAACATCGATACTACAGTATTTATTAAATCATCACCGGGGCAAATCATGGGAGAGGACGATATTGTGGAGGAAAGCACTCATAAATCAGCGATAGATGTATTGATAGCCGATGATAATGAGGAACTCTGTCAGCTGGTAGGACAATTTATCCGGCAGCAAGAAGATCTCAATTTGATTGGAACTGTACATGACGGCAGAGAATTGATGCATGAACTGGAGGATGAGGCTCCCGATATTATTCTGCTGGATATTGTTATGCCTCGCCTGGACGGGATTGGTGTGCTGGAGCGTATGAAAAAACGCAACTTCAGCTCCAAGCCAAGAGTATTGGTCCTGACCGCCTTTGGACAGGAGCAAATCACCCGCCGGGCTTTTGAGTTGGGAGCAGATTACTTCATTCTAAAGCCTTTTGATCTTAACCTATTGGCCAAGCGTATTATAGAAATTGTGAGAGGTGATGAGATAGAGCAGGCTTCGTCCCCTGCCGTCAAGAAGAACTTCTCAACCAGGACAGGGGCAAATTCAGGTCAGGAGGAAAACAGCGCGGTGTTCGATCCAGTCAGTGAGATTACTTCGATTATTCAATCTGTGGGTATTCCGGCTAACATAAAAGGCTACCGCTATATCAGAACAGCCATCTCCATGGTAGTAGAAAATGTAGATATGATGGAGGCGGTAACCAAAGAGTTATATCCGGCAGTAGCAGATGAGTATGATACCACAGCATCACGTGTGGAGAGAGCAATTCGGCATGCCATAGAGGTAGCATGGAATAGAGGAAATACAGATGTCATGGCCCGCTATTTCGGGTACACTGTTGACTCTCGGCGAGGCAAACCCACAAACTCTGAATTCATTGCTTTAATTGCAGATCGAGTCCGTATGAAATTGAGAAAACGCAAAGAGGCTGCCAATCAGTTTTGAGTTATTATCTAAATAAATTTGATTGTGGCGCAATCGTCTGAAAAACTAGCGGTTGCGTCATTTTTTACACATGGATGATTCCACCTCGCAGTGTCAAAACTAACCCCGGAGGTGGAAGGTATGGATGGCCGATTTTATCTACTTTCGATAGTTTCCATTTTTGTGGCGTTAGGTGTAGGCCTGTTGATGGGGATACACCTGCCAGGTGCTGAGGTGGTACAGGTTGGCCAGGAAGCAATATTGGCTGATATAGAAGAAAGTATTTCTTCACTTAAGCAGGAAACAACGCAGTTACAGACCCGCATCGACGAACAGAAAAACTTTCGGGAAATCAGAACCCAGAGCCTGCAGAAACTGATTCCCTCTCTGGTTTGTGGTAGCCTTTCTGAATTTAAGATCACAATGATGTTTTGTGAAAACGAGGATGCCCATGATCAAAACACTGCTCAACAACAGATCAGAAAGATGCTAAATGCTGCAGGAGCTGAAGTTAAGATCAGTCCATTCACTTTACCGGAAGAAAGTCAGAGGTACAATACACTGAACATTATACTTGATGGTTTTTCAGAAAAGCACAGTCACCATTTAATAATGATGCTGCTTACTTCTGATGAATGTGTAGATGTGATCAGGGAGCAGTTGATTGACCTAGCAGATGAACCCCCGTTAATTGCTATTTGGAATGATAATATCCTGCATGAGTCGGAGTATGATGTTATAATTGAGGGGGTGGCTTATCCTAGTGGTCAGATACGACTAATACAGCGGATTGAACAAATGGTAGATTGACGTTCGTTACTACAATCACAAGTTTTAAATCTTTGGAAGGATTTCACCGTTATATAACGAATTTAGCTAATAGAAAGTGGTTTTTGTACGCCGACTGATCACCTGCTTGTGCTGAACAGAGCAGATTGATCAGAATATTGTTGAATGAGGGAGGATATTGTATGGGTGTTTTTGATAAGATGGCCAGAGATGGTCACGAGCAAGTGACTTTCTTTCATGATGAAGAGAGTGGATTAAAGGCTTTTGTAGCCCTGCATGATACCACCCTGGGCTCTGCGTTGGGTGGTTGCCGAATGTATGATTATCCCACTGAAGAAGAGGCCCTCGAAGATGTTCTCAGGTTATCCCTGGGAATGACTGCCAAATCAGCTGTTACACAGTGCAATCACGGTGGAGGTAAGGCAGTAATATGGGGTGATCCTGATGAAGATAAAGATGAAGCTTTACTGAGAGCTTTTGGTCGCTTTATTGACGGAATGCGCGGGCGTTTTGTCACGGGAACAGATCTGGGGACTGAATATGAGGACTTTGTAGTTGCCGGTCAGGAAACAAAATGGCTTGTAGGTCTACCTGAGTATGCGGGTGGGAGCGGTAATACATCTATAACTACTGCTTATGGAGTATTCCATGGTATTCGAGCTACCGCTGCTCATGTATGGGGCACCGACGATCTGAATGGAAAGACGGTTGCTGTACAGGGCGTGGGAAAAGTAGGTTCAGTGCTGGTGGATCACCTGATAGAAGCAGGATGCGATGTATATGTAACTGATGTGGATGAACAGCAGATCTCTGCCGTGAAAGAAGAATATGATGTTCAGGTAGTTGCTCCAGAAGAGATATACGACGTTGACTGTGACATTTTTGCACCCTGCGCGATGGGTGGAATATTAAACGAAGACACTATTGATCGACTGCAGTGCAAGGTTATAGCAGGAGCAGCCAATAATCAGCTGGCTGACGAACAGGTAGGCCGACAACTGCACCGACGTGGCGTCCTTTATGCGCCAGATTACATAATAAATGCCGGAGGATTACTTCAGGTGGCTGATGAAATGCAAGGATTCAACCGTGATCGTGTGATGCGTAAAACAGCCGGCCTTTATGATCTGCTTCTGGAATGTTTTTCTCGAGCGGAACAGGACGACGTTCCCCCGTTCGTTGCTGCCGATAAAATGGTCTGGGAGCGCATCGAAAAATTAGCAGAAGTTAACCGAATATATCTTCCGAACTGATAGATAAACCTGAAAGGAGTGTAAAACTATAATGGAAGTTTTCGAGTTAGTAGAAGAAATGGGGCATGAACAGGTAGTATTTTGTCATGACGAAAACTCAGGATTGAAGGCAATTATAGCCATTCATGATACAACTTTAGGCCCCAGCTTGGGTGGCACTAGAATGTGGGATTATGATTCAGAAGAAGAAGCTTTGGTGGATGTTCTACGTTTATCAAAAGGTATGACTTACAAAAGTTCTGCCATGGGATTGAACCTGGGCGGCGGAAAAGCGGTAATTATCGGCGATCCGCAAAAAGATAAAAGCGAAGAATTGTGGAGGGCTTTTGGTAGATTTGTGGACAGCCTGGGTGGGCGTTACATAACTGCTGAGGATGTTGGAACTGCTCCCGAAGATATGGATTTCGTGGCAGAAGAAACAGAGCACGTGTGTGGTCTGATGCACAAATCTGGAGATCCTTCACCTGTAACAGCTTATGGTACTTATGTAGGAATTAAAGCCTGTTGCCAGTGGATGTTTGATTCTGATGATCTTGAGGGAATCACTGTTGCGGTTCAGGGAATTGGTAGTGTTGGATATGCCCTCTGTGAGTATCTACATGAAGAAGGGGCCAACCTTTTAGTTTCTGACATTTACCCAGAGAGAGTAGAAGAAGTAGTTGAGAAGTTTAATGCAGAAGAGGTCAACCCAGATGATATTTATGGAGTCGATTGTGATGTTTTCGCTCCATGTGCTCTTGGAGCAATCATCAATGATGATACAATCGATGAATTGAAGTGCAGTATTGTTGCAGGTGCGGCTAATAATCAGCTTGCTGAGGATATCCATGGAGAACAGCTCCGTGAACGAGGCATCCTTTATGCTCCTGATTACGTAATTAATGGCGGAGGAGTAATCAATGTAGCTCATGAATTTTATCCCGGTGGCTACAAAAAAGAACTGGCCCTGAGAAAAGTTGAGCAAATATATGATCGGCTGCTTGAAGTCTTTCACACCAGTGAAGAGGAAGGTATTCCTACAAACGAAGCTGCCGATGCCGTTGCTAAGGCCAGAATCGAGAAAATCGCCCAGGTGAAAAGAATACGGGTTTGAGTTATGAGTCAGAACAGATGTGAAGAATTGTTAGCGTACAGTCCGGTGGTTTTGGTGGGAGAGTACGGAAGCGGCAAGACAGAACTTGCGGTGACTCTTGCTCTCCGCTGGTCCTGCCGGGACCACCAGGATACCTTACTGGTAGATCTTGATGTAGTAACCCCATATTTTCGGTCCCGCCAGCGTCAGGAGACGCTCACCGAAGCTGGAGTTGAAGTGCTTTACCCGTCGGCTTTTTCTCAGGGGATAGAACTGCCAGTCCTGCCTCCGGCCATTATACAATCAGTTCGAGGGGCAGAGCGCTGCGTAGTAGATGCTGGTGGCGGTGAAGCTGGAACAAGAGTTCTCGGGGGGTTGAGAAGAATTACAGAGCTGCCCGAGGCCAAATGCATCTTCGTTGTCAACAGTTGTCGCCCGCGCAGCAACACTGTAGAGGCCATTGAAAAACAGGCGGAGGTTTTGCAGGGAGCAGGGCGACTCCAGCTCGACGGAATATTTGCAAATGCTAATGTGGGGGAATCTACTGATCAACAATCCATCCTGGGTGGATTGAATATCATACAGAAGGCATCAGAATCTCTGGATCTACCAATTGTTGGCGTAGGAGTCAGTGGGCATTTGGCGCCAGATGGAGAGGTTCCACCCAAGCTGAGACGAAGTATTCAGGAGCAGGGCCTGGAACCGGTTATAATTCAGCGGCGAATGCTGTTAGATTGGCAATAAACATTGAATCCTCAACACAGAACTGAAGGGAGGTCCACCTGTGGGCCGAAGATGGGTCATAGATGAAGAACTCTGCAAAGGTTGCGGATTGTGTGCTGATGCTTGTCCGCGGGAAATCTTGTTCATGTCGGACAAGCTCAACACCTCCGGTTATCGTATTGTTCAGATCGAGGATGACGATGAATGTATAAGCTGTCGATTTTGTGCGATGACGTGTCCAGATGCAGCCATAGAAATATATCGCCCCGAAAAGAGTAAGCAGAACTGACACCTAGTTGGGAGGGACCTTTTGTGAGCAATAATCTTGAATTAGTCAAGGGTAATGAAGCAGTTGCCGAATCTGCCATTCGAGCGGGGTGTAGGCATTTTTTTGGTTATCCAATAACTCCGCAAAATGAGCTTCCTGAATACATGTCTGCCAGGATGCCAGAGGTGGATGGAGTATTTTTGCAGGCGGAAAGTGAAGTATCTGCCATAAACATGGTTTTTGGAGCAGGTGGAGCCGGGGCTCGTGTTATGACTTCGTCCTCCAGTCCTGGCATTAGTCTCAAACAGGAGGGGATATCGTACATTGCAGGGGCAGAAGTTCCTTGTGTGATTGTGAATATGATTCGCGGTGGACCTGGATTGGGAACAATTCAGCCGGCTCAATCGGACTATTTTCAATCTACAAAGGGTGGGGGACATGGTGACTACCGTCTGGTGGTGCTAGGCCCGTCCAATTTACAGGAGCTGGTTGATCTGACATATGAGGCATTTGATATAGCGGATCGCTATCGCAATCCAGTCATGATCGTCGGCGATGGAGTCATGGGACAGATGATGGAACCGGTGGCTTACCCCGAAATGAGGGATATCGATGAACTTCCCGAGAAGGAGTGGGCGTCGACCGGTAAAAGAGGTAGAGAAAAACAGAACCTGATTAATTCACTGTATCTTGATGCTGAGGATTGCTATGACCACAACATGAAATTGGCCGACAAATATGCAGAGATTGAGGAGAATGAGACCCGCTGGGAAACACTGCATGATGACGATGCAGAGTTTATGTTTGTTTCTTACGGAACAACTGCCCGTATCACGCGCAAAGCAATCGAGCAGCTCCGCGAGGAAGGCTACCGGGTAGGTATGGTCCGGCCTATAACATTGTGGCCTTTCCCAGATGAAGCCTTTGACCGTTTGAATGAACAGTGCAAAGGATATTTGGTGGTGGAAATGAGCACTGGGCAGATGGTTGAGGATGTTCGACTAGCTGTTGAAGGGGCTGTTCCAGTGGGGTTTTACGGTACCACTGGTGGAGTCATGCCGGATTATCAGGACGTTGCAGAAAATATGAAGAAATTGATGGAAAAAGTAGGTGGTCAATGATGAAAGCTGCTTTTGTCCGACCTGAATCATTGACGGATGTACAAACACACTACTGCCCCGGTTGTGTACATGGTATAGTTCACCGCATTGTTGCTGAAGTCATAGATGAGCTTGATCTTCAGCAGGAGGCAGTCGGGGTTGCGCCTGTAGGATGCGCAGTTTTGGCATACGATTATTTTGATGTCGACTTTCAGCAGGCTGCTCACGGACGTGCTCCAGCTGTCGCCACCGGTATCAAAAGAGTTCACCCTGATGCTGCAGTATTTGCCTACCAGGGTGACGGTGATCTTGCTTCAATCGGTACAGCAGAAATAGTACACGCAGCCATGCGGGGAGAAAATATCACTGTAATCTTCATAAACAATGCCATTTACGGAATGACCGGAGGTCAAATGGCGCCGACTACTCTTGCCGAGCAGAAAACAACCACATCTCCTTACGGCCGTGATACTAAACATTCTGGTCAACCAATTAAGGTGTGTGAGATGCTGGAAACTCTGCCAGGGGCAGCATATTTGACACGGGTATCTTGTCACGACCCTCAACATATCCAAAAAACCAAACAATCGATCAAAAAGGCCTTTGAAGTTCAGCAAGAAGGCCAAGGATTCTCTATGGTTGAAGTGCTGTCAAACTGTCCTACAAACTGGGGAATGACTCCCAGGGAGTCTCTCCAATGGGTGGAGGAAAAGATGATTCCTTACTACCCTCTCGGTGAATTCCGTGCTCCTGAGGAGGATGAGTAATGAATCGTCAAATTCTTTTGGCAGGGTTCGGTGGACAGGGAATAATGTTAATGGGTCAGATGCTGACCTATTCGGCGATGAAGAAGGACAAGAATGTATCCTGGATGCCTTCGTACGGTCCTGAACAACGGGGAGGAACCGCTAACTGTGGAGTGGTAATTTCTGATGAACCAGTAGGTTCACCTGTTGTGACAGAGCCAACCGAATGTGTGGTAATGAATCTTCCTTCATTAGAAAAGTTCGCTGGAAAAGTTGTACCTGAAGGATACCTTTTTGTTAACAGCTCTCTTGTAGACGAGAAGGTAGACAGGGACGATATTCAGATCATCCGTATTCCAGTCAGTGAAAAGGCTGAAGAATTAGGAGAGGTGCGGGTGGCGAACATGATAATGCTTGGGGCTTTGAGTGAGTCCGCCTCACTGCTTTCGGTGGACTTTCTGAAAGAGATGCTGCCTGAAGTATTGCCCAAGCGTCGCCACAATCTCATTCCGCTGAATGAAAAAGCACTGGATCTGGGTAGGGAATTGGTTAAGTAAATAGTAAGCGAACTTGACTTGGTTATGATTAGGAATTCATAACAGGAGCTGCAGTTCATGCAGCTCCTGTTTGACTATCCGTAATGTAAATAAAGATACAAAAGGGGGAAAAGTAATGACAGGGGAAGAGGAGAATCTGGAGCAACTACCGAATTCCGTCGAGATTTCAGAAGTTGAAACTCTTCTGAGAAAGATTTCGGGAGTTAGCGACTGCAGGGTGGTGTGCAATGAATGGGGAGCTATTGAAGAAGTGCATATTCTCGGGAGTTCCCAGAGGCATCCCAAGCAAATTGTAAGAGATGTGGAAAGTGGTCTTGCTGCCAAATGGGATATATCCATAGATCACAAGAAAATTTCCGTGGCTCAGGTCGAGGGAAAAGAGCAGAACAAGCCCGGGTTCACCCGGATGTCTCTAGTCAGCATTAATGTCACCAGCCACCTGCTTCAGTCGAAGATGGAAGCAGTGGTTGTACTGCGCTGTGCAGATAAAGAAGTTGAGGGAGCGTTTTCGGGAAGTGTTCCAAGTGTGAATGTAGGACGGACACCAGCAGAAGCAGCTGTAGTTGCAGCACGAAAATATCTTGATGAGGGCGATTCCCTTACGCTGGAAGACCTGAAACGAGTTTCCATGTCGGCTGGTGATGCGTCTGTTTGCCAGCTGGGTTTTTCCAATGGACGAGGTGAGTTAGAAACCTGGTTAGGAGTGGCATCCGTGAATAATGATGACGAAGTTTATGGTGCAGTTCAGGCAGTGTTGAATGCACTCAATTCACATTTGACAAAATTTATGCACTGCTGAGGTGTGGAGGGAAGTTTAATTCGTTCATTTGCGGTAGAGTCAGCAGAAGTTGTGGAAATCACAGAAGTACGTAAAGATCTGATGCACTGCACGGTGAGGATGCACAATGACTCCCCGGAGAGCCTATCAGTAGAGGCGATATGTTATCCCCACCTCACGGGAAAGGTCACTTGTGGAGACAGGGTATTGGTCAATACTACTGCTCGCAAATTGGGTTTGGGTTCTGGCGGTTTTCATTTTATCATTTGGACTCCACAGATGCTTGCCAAGCAGCAGCTTTCAGACGGGCATATAATGAAACTACGCTATACTCCATGGCAGATGCGGGTTAAAGCTGTTGAAGAACAGTGTTCAGAGTATCATCATATCCTCAAAGATAGAAAAACAGTTGAAAGAATGCCAGTTATCTGTTGTGAAGTGCACAGCCAGCTGCTCCCGGTTGTTGCCGGAATTCGCTCAATTGACACCGGTTTCAAGATTGCTTACGTGATGACTGATGGAGGTTCCCTCCCTCTCCAATTGAGTAAAGCAGTATACAATTTGAAGTTGAATGAATGGTTACATGAAACTCTGACGGCCGGCCACTGTTTCGGTGGTGAGCATGAGGCTGTAAATGTTTACAGTGCCCTTGCAGCTGCAGCCGGGGTTGTCGGTGCTGATGTAACGGTTGTGGGAATCGGTCCCGGAATTGTGGGAACAGGCACTGCCTTAGGACATACCGGAATGCAGCAGGCGCAGGCGGCAAATGCTGCGCTTTCTCTGGGGGGACTGCCGGTCGTGCCCTTGCGAATTTCAACCGGTGACCACAGGAGAAGGCATTCAGGTATAAGCCATCATTCTCTTACAGTTCTGGGTAATGCAGTGTTAGGAAAAGTGTGGGCAGTGATCGCCAGAGAGGCCAGAGACTGCTGGCATTTGTGGCGGCAGATCTACCAGGCAGAAATAGCGGATGTGCATCGTATTGTGATGGAAACTGGTTCGGAAGGAATGAATCTATTACAATCACAAACCAACCTGCAAAGTTTGCTAAGCTTTATGGGGCGAAACCCGGAACAGGAGCCCGAGTTTTTCTTGACTGCTGCTGCAGCTGGACGGTTGGCCGCAAAACTGGTTCAAAGGAGTTTGGGTAATGGAAGTTCAAATAATACGAACTGAGAGCAAGTTTCAGGGTGCAATAGTAAAAGTCAGAGTGGATGAACTAAGTTTTTCCGGAGAGCCTACTAAAAGAGAGATAGTGGTAGTTAATGACGTTGCAGCTGTGCTGGCGGTTCGCGAAGCAGGGCATGATTCTGAGGTTCTTCTGGTAAAACAGTATCGTCACGCAGCCGAACGGTGTTTGTGGGAGATTCCTGCAGGAAGGATTGATGAGTCGGAAAATGGCCTGGATTGTGCCCGCCGTGAATTGGCAGAGGAAACTGGATACCGAGCTTCTGACTTGAAACGACTGGGGGGTTTTTATTCTTCTCCTGGATTCACTACCGAATTTATCAATGTATTTTTGGCCAGAGAACTGAATAAAATTTCTGCTCCTCCTGACGGAGATGAAGTTGCGATCAATGCGGAGTGGAAATCTGTTAATGATGTCCTGTCAGCGGGGTTGCTTGATGCCAAAAGTCTTGCTGCATTGACGCTGTACAGGCGCGATGACACCATATAGTGGAGTGTAATGTTGGCAGCACAGCATGGTAAAGGAAAGGAGGAGGAAACTCATGAAGATTAATAACCCTTTTGTACGTCTGGCCAGAAAATATATAGCACGTGAAGATGCGGAAAAATTAAATGATTTATTATCAGAGATCCACGCTGCTGATTTAGAAAAAAGGTTGCTCAGTAAGCTCGAGCCGAACATCAGACAGAAATTTATTGAAATGCTTGAGCCGGAAATTTTGGGGGAACTCTTTGGTGCCATGGACTCAGACGATCAGGTCCAGGTCATTTCACTTCTGGACCAGGATGAAATGCGGGCACTGTTTTCCCATGCACCAACCGATGATGTAGTGGATTTTTTGGGTCAAATGGAAGAGGAAGAAGCACGAGGTCTTTTGACTCTAGTTGAGGAAAGAAGAGAAGTTGAGCGTCTCTTGGAATTTGAACTTGACTCAGCGGCCGGTCTGATGACAACGGAATACATCGCTGTAAACCAAAAACTTACCGTCCGTGAAACTATCCGCGAGATTCGCAGCTGGGCTCACCAGGCAGAAACCGTGTATTACATTTATGTGATTGATGAGGATGAATGCCTGGTTGGGGTCTTGTCGCTGCGAGAACTTCTGGCTGCTGATGCCGACATGAGATTAGATGAGGTGATGAAAGAGGGAGTAGTGAGTGTTCCCGAATATACAGACCAGGAAGAAGTTGCTCATATGATAGCCAAATATGATCTCATCGCTCTCCCTGTAATCAACCAGGATCGCGAACTGGTTGGCATCATCACTGTTGATGATGTGATGGATGTAGTCGAGGAAGAAACCACTGAGGACGTTTTCAAGATGGCAGGTCTTTTGGAAATGGCCGAGGTTGACGCTTTTCGGAGTGCACGGTTGATTGATTCTCCAGTGTGGACGGTTGTAGGAATTAGATTACCGTGGCTTTTATTTGCCCTGGCTGGTGGACTTATGGCCGGAGGAATCATTGAGCAGTTTGAAGCTTCTCTCGAAGCTGTCCTGGCACTTGCCTTTTTCATACCTGCGGTTATGGACATGGGGGGTAATGTTGGTACTCAGTCATCTACAATTTTTGTCCGGGGAATGGCTTTAGGTCACGTGGATACTTCTGAATTTTCAAAGTATCTGTGGCAGGAAGTTAAGGTAGGAATTAGCTTGGGAGCTATCAGTGGGTTAATAGTTGCTCTCGTAGCCTCTTTATGGCAGGGTTCGCCTGCTTTGGGGGTAGTGGTGGGAGTGTCCATGATGGTTACAGTCCTGGTGGCGACAGTAATTGGTTATGCTTTTCCCTGGCTATTGAATAGATTTGGTTTTGACCCGGCAGCCGGTTCTGATCCTCTGATAACAACTGTTAAAGACGTTACAGGACTGCTGATTTATTTTGGAATGGCCAACTTCATGTTTGGTCATTTGATTTGAATTGTGTTTATTTAATGAATAATTAAAGTAATACTCCTCATTATCAGTAAATACAAAATAAATTCCTTTCCCGGGGGTTAGCTTTCCTCGGGTTTTTCTTTTGTTGTCTTCTTGGGTTTTTAATGATCACCCGATGAGGATTCCCTAAAGCAGAATGCAGTTTGAAAAATATTGAATCATTATTTTCTGTGATTATCAGTAATATGAGCGTAGGAAGGATTTAGTTGGAAAGGAGGACGAGCTGGTGAGAAGAGGCGGACGCAGCAATAAACTGTTTCCTCGAAGTCCGCGGGTAGTTTGGTCAGATGGAAGTGCTGTAGTTATGAGTTATTTGAGAGAAAATGCAGCACTGTATTTGTTTGCTCTTTTGCTTTTATGTGCCGGAGTAGTTTTTGGTGCTCTGGCAGCAGGATCCTTACATCCAGAGCAGGTCGATAAGCTTTCGGAGTTTACACTTGGCTTTTTTCAGAGTTTAGAGGGTAGGGAAAGACCTCTAGCCGGGTCGGATATATTTATGGATTCTTTGTTCAGTAACATGAAGTCCTTGGCTGTGATCTTCCTCTTGGGGTTTACTGTAATTGGAATGCCAGTAGTAGCTGCTGTGGTTTTACTCCGCGGCTTTGTGATAGGGTTTACTGTCAGTTTTTTGATCTACATAAGAGGTACTATGGGTGTCGGGTTGGCACTTGTATCGGTCTTGCCACAAAACTTGTTCTTCCTCACAGGATTGCTGTTTTGCTCAGTCAATGCTGTGGCTTATTCTCTGCAGATTATAATGTCACGCAGAGTTCCCGATTCATTCAAGCGTCATTCGTCTGCCCTGTTATATTGCTTGCGGGGATTACTTGCGAGCTGTTTAATTATTCTTGGGGTTGTGCTTGAAAGCTATCTCGTTCCAGTTTTTATGCGGCTTTTAGCACCATACCTTTAAAAATGATGCTACTAAGTTACCTTTCGGATTCTCCGCCTGCAAGGGACAGATCTCTAATGTTTTCATTCTTTCAACATCAGCACTTGCTCTCATCAAATATGAAAACCCTCCCTCTTCATTTTAGGTGCTTTTGCCTTCGAGAAGATTAGAAAGGATATTTCCACGTGTTTATACAGGCACAGATTCTTCTTGAAAATGCTTATATTTGCCGGGGTGTATTCACTGTGCTATATTTCTAAGTGGTGTGTTGCTTACTGTAAGAGCTAGATATAGAATAAACTTGAGCTCGGAAATCCAAACAAGGAGGTATCTTTATGAAATTTCAAGGTCTCAGAGTGGGCGTTCCCAGAGAGATCATGACTGGAGAGCAGCGAGTGGCTATAATCCCAGAGACCGTGGATAATTTGGTGTCAGAGGGGGCAGAGGTTCTTATAGAAACGCAGGCTGGAGAGGGTGCAGGATTTTCAAATAGCGATTACTCGACAGCTGGTGCAAACATTGTTGAGGATGTTGAAGAAGTGTTTTCTCAGGCAGACATCCTAATGAAAGTAAAAGAGCCACAGTTCAATTCCGATGTGCAAAAGCATGAAGTAGATATGATGAGTGAGGGACAGACACTGGTGACCTTCTTACACCCTGCTGCTCCTGCTAACCACGAAATGATCCAGAATCTTGCCCAACAGGGAGTAACCAGTTTCACATTGGATAGTATTCCACGGATTACCCGTGCCCAGTCTATGGATGCTTTGACTTCAATGAGTACAGTCGCTGGTTACAAAAGCATACTAGTAGCAGCTAATGATTTGCCCAAATTTGTTCCTATGATAACTTCCGCTGTAGGTACAAACCGTCCAGCCAACGTATCTGTGTTAGGTGCTGGTGTTGCAGGTTTGCAGGCAATAGCAACTGCCAAGAGACTCGGTGCACAAGTGAAGGTAGTAGACGTTCGCCCTGAGGCCAATGAGCAAGCAAAAACTTTAGGAGCCAAGATTCTTGACAGTGGTGTTCCTGCTGAGGTGGCAGTTGGTGAAGGTGGGTATGCCGAACAATTGACTGATGAATGGTTGGAAAAAGAGCGTGAGGCTATCAAGGATGCTGTGAGCGAGGCTGACGTCGTAGTGCTGACTGCGCTGGTTCCAGGTAAACAGGCTCCTATATTGGTCACTGAAGAGATGGTAAAGAGCATGGATCCCGGTTCTGTAATTGTTGACGTTTCTGTGGATCAGGGTGGCAATTGTGAGTTGACTGTCGGTGGAGAGACAGTGGAGGAGCATGGGGTTACGATAGTTGGTACCAAGAATTTGCCCGGACTTGTTCCGAGCAGTTCTACTTCAATGTTTGCAAAAAATATCTACGCTTTTGTAGAAAACCTTGTCGAAGATGGCTCTCTGCAGGTTGACATGAACGATGAAATAATTGCCTCCTCTCTGGTCACCAAAGACGGTGATCTGGTCCATTCAGGAGCCCGGGAGGCAATGGGCCTATCCTGACAAGTTATTATTCAGCAAGATTGTTTTGACCTGGTTTGGACCGTTATCAATGCAGTTGAAACAGGTGAGGAGGGATTATCATGAATCCAGTATGGTTGTTGCTGATTTTTGCTGCAGCGGGTCTGCTCGGGTACAAAGTGATCCAGCAGGTTCCTCCATTACTTCATACACCACTTATGTCAGGAACTAATGCAATTTCCGGAGTAACTATTCTTGGATCCTTGGTTGCAACTGCTCTCGCAGTCAATATGGACAGTAAAGTTTTGGGCTTTATTGCCGTAGCGATGGCCTCCGTCAATTTGGTAGGCGGGTTTGCAGTCACAGACCGCATGTTGAAAATGTTCACCAAGAGAGTCCAGGACAACGAGGGGCTGGAGACTTAATGCAGCAAATTTATCTCGTGCTGTCGACGATGTTGGGTGTTCTGGTTCTTCTCGGTATCAGGTGGATGAACTCGCCAGAAACAGCTGTCCGAGGGAATCGGCTCAGCGCTGCCAGTTTGTTTGCAGCTATAGTTTTAGTTTTGTGGTCCAATCAAATTATTGATGTACCCATCCTCTGGGTGGGTATGGCGACAGGTGGAGGAATAGGTTACATATTGGCAATCACCGTTACCATGAATAGAATGCCCCAGTTGGTAGCTTTATTCAATGGTTTGGGTGGCGGTGCCAGCGCTTTGGTTGCGCTTGTTGAGCTATTTGAGCGTTATAATGAAATGACTACTTTCAGTGCGGTAGCCGGATTATTTGCCCTGGTCGTTGGCGGCCTGGCTTTCAGTGGGAGTATTGTAGCTGCTGTTAAATTGGAAGGGCTGACCACCCAGAGTCCAGTCATTCTTCCAGGTCATGGGGCTTTGTCCAAATTGAGTATTCTCATTATGGCAATCATGGTTGCGGCAAGTGAGTTTATTCCAGGATTACCTGTAGTTTTACCCCTATTTATATTGGCGATTGCTCTTGTCTACGGAATACTGCTGGCCATCCGAGTTGGTGGAGCAGATATGCCGATAACCATTTCACTGCTGAATGCTTTCTCTGGATTAGCCGGGGCGATTTGTGGATTTACCATTTCAGAACCCCTACTTGTCCTCATTGGAGCAATAGTAGGAGCATCAGGCCTTGTACTTACTCAACTGATGTGCCGTGCAATGAACAGCTCTCTTGGGAGTGTTCTCAGTGGAGAGACTGCGACCGGAACCGGGTCATCTGAAGAGGTAGACGACAAAGCAGTACTGAAAGAAGAGGATGAAGAAACATCTGAGGACGTATCACCCTCTGCACTGTTAAAGTCAGCCGAGAAGGTTGTAATAGTTCCGGGGTATGGTCTGGCTGTAGCGCAGGCTCAGAAGCAGGTCAAGGATTTGATGGAAAGTTTGGAGTCCAGAGGTGTTGAGGTGGAGTTTGCGATACATCCGGTAGCCGGCAGGATGCCGGGGCACATGAACGTGCTTTTGGCAGAGGTAGATATCCCGTATGACAAGTTGCGGGAGATGGATGATATCAATCCGGAGATGGACGATGTGGATGTAGCGCTGGTGGTGGGAGCCTGTGATGTGGTGAACCCGGCAGCGAACGAGTCAGATGACACGCCCATATCTGGAATGCCAATAGTAGAAGTTGAGCGCGCAGACAGCGTGATAGTGTGCAATCTGGATACAGAGCCAGGTTATTCAGGGGTTGAAAACACCCTGTACGAGATGGAGCACGTGGAACTGGTCCTCGGTGATGCCAAGGATACTGTTGGGCAGCTGCTGCGCGGGGTGGAGTCAGAAGCCGCGGAGCAAGAACCTCAGCAGCCCACAGAAGGCCAGAGTGGTCCCTCTGCACTGTTAAAGTCAGCCGAGAAGGTTGTAATAGTTCCGGGGTATGGTC
>CAZRFK010000001.1:0-38176 GCA_964599275.1 uncultured Clostridia bacterium | reverse complement strand
CACCCTGTACGAGATGGAGCACGTGGAACTGGTCCTCGGTGATGCCAAGGATACTTTAAGCAAACTCAACCAGAAATTATAGCTATTAGTTCAGGATTAACTGATGTTTGTCAGTGTTCAACGTAAAGTCTTCCATAATTCCACCGTCTACAGTACGGTGGAATTATGGGCTTCGTTATTTGGTCGCATCACAAAATTTCCATGCTATCTGCTGTACATTTGAAAAGGATTGGTATAGTTAATGTGGGCTCTACATAAGTATTACCACCAGGAGCTAATCATCTCGAGGTCGGTGATGGTTAATGCGCATTTTACTTGTTCTGTTGGTGGTTCTTCTGGTGGTGGGGTTGTCTGCCCGTGAATCAATTATATATTGGTTTTGGGATATTTTGAGGCCTTCGGAAAGTCCCCGTCCGGGAACCTACATAAGAAAGGTGTGGGCTCCAGTGCGGGTATCAACAGTGTGGGAAGAAATCGAAGTGTGGTGGATGATGCAGATGAGTAGGCTGCGTCGTTATTACACAGGACATTATGATGAGTAAGTATTTGCACGTGGCCTGGTCCAGATACGATAGGGGGTTCTTCTCGTGGCGAGAAAAAGCGGAGTGATTAAAGAATTCATTGACTATCTTGGAGTTGAGCGTGGTCTGGCTGGTAACACACTGGACTCATATGGTCGAGATTTAAAACAATTTCTCCGTTATCTGCAGAAGCACAATGGAAACACATCAAACGATGATGAAGATGACGGATCAGCTGAAGCAGCTGAGTATTTACTGATTGAAGAGGCTACTCGCAATATCATTACCTCGTATATTGTGTGGATGCGAGAACAGGGAATGGCACCATCGACCATAGCCAGAAGATTGGCTGCTCTGCGCAGTTTTTACAAGTATCTGGTTCAGGAGGATTATCTGGAGCAAAATCCCACTCAGGATGTGCAAGCACCTAAACCCCAGAGAAGGCTACCTGTTATTCTGACTGTCTCTGAAGTGGAGAATTTGGTTGGGCAGCCTGACGTGTCAGAACCCATAGGAGTTCGAGATCGAGCAATTTTGGAGTTGCTTTATGCAACAGGACTGAGGGTGTCTGAACTTGTTAATCTGGATCTAGAACACATCAATATCTCCCGCAAACAGCTGCGCTGCATTGGCAAAGGAAACACCGAAAGACTTGTCCCTCTGGGCAGTATTTCTGCCAAAGCTGTCGATGACTATGTAAGTGGGGCAAGACAGGAATTGGTCTCTGATTCATCAGAGCAGGCGCTTTTTGTAAATCATCATGGAAGACGTCTAACAAGGCAAGGCATCTGGAAAATAGTCAAGCGCCATGCTAAAGAGGCCGCAATTGATAAAAAGATCACCCCGCATACCCTCAGACATTCATTTGCAACTCACCTTCTGGAAAATGGCGCAGATCTGCGGTCGGTGCAGGAGTTATTGGGGCATGCCGATATTTCCACGACCCAGATGTACACTCACCTGACCAGCGGCCATCTCAAAGACGTTTATTCCCGTGCTCATCCTCGAGCATAAATGTCCTGAGTTGGCCAAATAGCGATTATAAGTTTCCTGTTGCCGCAATATTGTTGTAAAGAGGTGATAAATATGGGCAGGAAACTTCGCTGGATTGTGCCTTCTCTACTTATCCTCATTACGCTTGTGGTATTTTCAGGAGCAGTACTGGCGGAAGAGGAAGAAACAGAGAACAGTTTTTCTGTTGGTCCGCTGGAATTAGAAGCCGAATCTGCTTACCTGCTGGACGCAGCCACTGGTTTATCCCTGCATGGAATTTCAGAACATGAACGCAGAGCCCCTGCCAGTATGACCAAAATCGCCACCATGATTCTGGTTTTTGAGGCAGTTCAATCTGGGGAGATAGCATGGGACGAAGAAGTGGTAGTTAGTCCCCGAGCTTCTGGCATGGGTGGATCCCAGGTGTACTTGGAAGCCGGGGAAAAAATGATGGTTAAAGATCTACTGAAAGCAGTTGCAGTCTCATCAGCCAACGATGCGTCAGTGGCACTGGCTGAATACATCTCAGGCTCACACGAGGCGTTTGTTGGGGATATGAACGAGTTGGTGGAACGTCTTGGGCTCACGAACACACATTTTATTAATGCACACGGTCTTGATAATCCCGAACACTATTCGAGTGCTCATGATATGGCTCACCTGGGTCGTCATCTGGTAACCACTTATCCTCAGGTCCTGGAATATACCTCTATATGGACCGATTGGCTGCGCGAAGATACCGACCGTCCGTTCTGGTTGACCAACACTAATCGTATGATCCGACAGTATCCAGGGGTTGATGGACTCAAGACAGGATTGACTGATGAGTCTATGTGGTGTCTGACAGCAACCGCTAAATCCAATGGCACAAGACTTATAGTTACTGTTATGGGCGCCCCTACATCCGACGCGCGTTTCGATTCTGTCGCCACACTCCTGAACGCAGGTTTTGCCGCAGTAGAAACAATCGAGTTCGCCCAGACTGGAGATGTTCTGGGAAGTTTACCTGTTTCTGAAGGAGAGAAGCAGGAAGTTGATGTAACTGTGGCCCGAGATGCTGAGGTTACCATTCCCAGAGGGCGGGCAGGGGATCTGGTTGGTGACATTTCCTTAATACAGCAAGACCTTAAGGCTCCGGTCAGTGTGCAGGAAACAGTGGGGCAGCTGCAGATCAGGTTGGAAGGTGAACTGCTTCAGGAGATCCCGTTAGTTCCTGTTGAAGTTATCGAAAGATGTGGGATTGGCACTATTTTTGTACGTATGCTGCAAATAATGTGGCTGTTGAATTAGTTCAAGAAGGACTTGACTCGACTTATGAAGAAAGTTCTCCTGCATACTGATTTTGATATGATAATCTTTGTTGGGAGGGCTACAGTTGAAGGTAAATGCATCTTTTGAGGACTACAGAGTTGTTCTGACGCTACAGGGGGAATTTGATCTGTCCGCCACAGATAAGTTCAATAGGGCTGTTGCTGAAGCCTGTCAGCAAGCCCACCTGCAGCAGGTAGTAGTTGACCTGCAGGGTGTATCATTTATGGATAGTTCTGGGTTGGGAGCGTTGTTGGGGCGTTATCAGGAGCTGTCCGAAGAGGGGATCGAGCTTATTTTAGCCGCTCCGTCTCATCGTGCAGGTGAGATCCTGGGATTGGCTGGAATCGATCGGTACATCAGCATATACCCTTCGGTTGAGCATATCCCCGAGATTGAAAACGGGGAGGGTTTGAGCTGATGGATCTGAGCTGTGAGTTTGAAAGCGACAGTATGGAAAATTGGATGGAGCTAAAATTGCCCGCATCAGCTGAAAATTTGGGATTGGCCAGGGTCACAGTAGCAGCCTTTGCTTCAGCTGGTCTGGATTTCACATTAGAAGAAGTAGAAGAAATAAAAGTGGCTGTATCAGAAGCAGTATCTAATGCAGTTTTACATGCCTATTGTGACAAGCAGGGGGAAGTTTGTATTTTTGCTCAACTCAATGAAAACTTCCTGACAGTCACCATTTCTGATAATGGAGTTGGCATTAAAGACATTGATGAGGCTCGACAGGCCAGTTTCACTACCCTCAGTGATAGGATGGGATTAGGGTTTACCTTTATGGAATCGTTTGTTGATGAATTGAAGGTAGAATCTGATCCACACGAGGGTACAATCGTTACCATGAAGAAACGACCGGCGGTAGAGTATCAGGATTCCTCATTGGGCGAATCTTAGTGAGGTCTTGCTCATGAATAATAGCAATGATTTTGACCGCCCGGAAGAAGAACTATTCAGGCGGGCTCAAGATGGGGATGAATCTAGTCGGGAGATTCTGCTTTGTCGGCACAGGCCCTTAGTGAATGCGATGAGCAGTCGATTTACCGTACCTGTTGAGGAAAACGATGATCTGCTGCAGGCAGGGTGTCTGGGGCTTTTGCGGGCCATTGATGGCTTTGACCCTGCCCGCGGGAATGCTTTCAGTACTTATGCTGTGCCTCTGATTCTTGGTGAGATGAAAAAATATCTGCGTGATCGGAGTACCGTCGGGATTTCTCGTCGCGCGCGCTTGGTTGTGCGGAGGGTTCGGCGAACACAAAGCAAGTTGGCTTCTGAACTGGGTAGAAATCCGTCACTTAAAGAGGTAGCTGAGGAGCTTGGCTTTGATCCCGCTGATGTGGTGCTTGCCGCAGAGGCAATGCGTGGTGTACGTCCTCTGAGTGAGGAACACGCATCCAGGCAGTCAGCTGAACCGTGGCCTTACTGGCTGGACTCTCTTGCTCTTGGTGAAGCGATCGAAAAACTTTCGGCGCGCAGCAGATACCTGCTGCGCCTGCGGTATTTTTCCGATATGACCCAACAACAGGTGGCAGACAAGCTGGGAATTTCTCAGGCTCAGGTCTCTCGTCTGGAAAAGAGAGTTACCAATGAACTCCGCCAGCTGTTAGAGGAATAATGCACGACCTTCGATTTAATTGAATGACCACCCCATAGTTGTCTCCTTCCGCATGAAATACTTCCCTGTAATCTACATGTTTCATCTGGCCAATAGACATAATACTCAGAGAAACCGCAAGAGATAAATACACTTAGGAGGGTGATTCTGTGGGTGTAGTAAAAGTTTTGGAATTGGTTGGAGAATCGAACAATGGTTTTGAAGATGCTATTCAACAGGCTGTTCATCGGGCAGGTAGTGTGGTAAATGGCATCACTGGTGTGGAAGTCCTGAATATGACAGCTGATGTGCAGGGTAATGAAATTATGGAATATAAGGCCAATATTAAAGTTGCATACCTGGCAGATGACGGCGAAGTTCGCGGTGATATGTAACAGGCACTGAAAACTGCCTGATAGCTTCTGGGTTGAATGGAGCCTAAATAGATGCGAGCAAGTTTTGACAGCGCGAAACAATATGAAAAGATGCAGCAGCAGAGTGCTCCTCCTACCCCGGTGCTGATTAACGTAATAAAAGCGTTTGTGGTAGGGGGCATTATATGTACAATAGGCCAGTTCTTTTTGGGTGTTTTTGTGAACATGGGGCTAACACCTACTGAAGCCTCAGTCCCACTGGCAGGAACCATGGTTTTCCTGGGCGCATTATTTACCGGTTTGGGGTGGTATGATGAGCTGGGTGAATTCGCCGGTATGGGGGCAGCTCTACCGATAACCGGTTTTGCCAATGCCATTGTTTCCCCGGCCATGGAATTCAAACGCGAAGGACTTGTTCAGGGGGTGGGTAGACACATGTTCGAAGTTGCAGGTCCGGTTTTCGTTTATGGTTTGACCACTTCTTTTGTAATAGGGGCAGTGCGGTATTTTTTAGGAGCATATTGACCAGAGGAGGGCTGACGGCAGTGAACTTGGGTGATATGTCTGGGGCGAGTCACATCGATTTCGATGGTGGCTGCATGATTGTTTCCTGTGCTTCAGTAGTGGGTCCGAAGGAAGGACGTGGTCCCTTGGGAGAGTATTTTGATGAAGTTACAGAAGATGACCTGCTTCAGCAGTCCAGCTGGGAAAAAGCTGAAAGGAAAATGCTTGCAGAAAGCGCAAGACTTGCGTGCGCAAAAATTGGGCTAACAACTGAGAATGTCCAGTTTTTGTTGGCCGGGGATCTTCTCAACCAGATTATTACATCAGGTTATGCAGCAAGAGAGATAGACGTCCCCTTTTTGGGATTGTATGGAGCTTGTTCGACTTTCGTTGAATCATTGCTTCTGGGGGCCTGTCTGGTTGAAGGGGGATTTGCAGAGTCGGTGATCTGTGCAACTGCCAGTCACCATAAAACAGCAGAACGACAGTACCGTCTGCCAACAGAATTTGCTTCCCAGCGTCCCAAGGAGTCACAATGGACTGTAACAGGTGCCGGTGCTTTTGTGTTGGCTGGATGTCCTCGTTCTGAGGACATCCAGGATAACCAAATTTCACCCGGTGCAGTGGTAGTAAGCGCGACTCCCGGAAGAGTTGTTGATTTCGAAGTGAAAGACCCCTTCAACATGGGAGCTGCAATGGCGCCTGCGGCGGCTGATACTCTGTTGAGACATTTTTCACAGACAGGCACAGGTCCAGAGGATTATGACCTGATTCTAAGTGGTGATCTGGGTAGATTGGGTTATGCCCTTACAGTCAGATTAATGCAAAAATCTAAGGGAATTGATATTTCCGGTGATAACTTTAAGGATGCAGGGATTCTGATTTATTCCAAGGAGCAAAAGGTTAACGCAGGTGGCTCCGGATGCGCCTGCCAACCGGTCACTTTCGCCGGTTATATATGGGATATGGTAGATAAATGGGACCTGCAAAGGATACTTTTGGTAGGTACTGGCGCTCTGCACAGTCCTGTGGCCTGTCAGCAGGGTGAGACCATTCCCGGCATTGCTCATGTAGTTGAACTTGAGTTCACGCAGACTAACAGCTGTGAAAGAGAGTGATATTCAGTTGCATTATTTGACTGCATTTGTGACAGGAGGTGCCCTCTGTGTATTGGCTCAGTTAACTCTTAACCTGACCGAACTGAGTCCAGCACACATTATGGTGCTTTTCGTTTCCCTGGGAGCAGTCGTCAGCGGATTAGATTTTTATCAGCCACTGATAGATTTTGGTGGGGCAGGAGCTGCTGTCCCGCTTACTGGATTTGGTCACGCTCTGGTGACGGGTATTTTAGATGCGGTCAATCAGGAGGGGTTGTTGGGATTGTTTACCGGTGGTCTGACAGCAACTGCTTTCGGAATTACGGTAGCTGTAGTTTTTGGGTATCTCATATCGCTGTTGTTTAGTCCCAAGGGATAATAAGGCTGAGAGGGATATTAAGTGAAACAGAGACAGGCTAGAAAACAGAAGGTTTCCAGTGATCTCGAAGAAAACAGACAATTTCTGGCGGATGAGATCGGCCTGGAAGATTCATTTGATATTACAGCTAAGGAATTTCGAGTTGCTGGGCGTGATGCTCTGCTGGTTGGCGTGGATGCTTTCATGAAGGAAGAAACCTATCTGTATATTATCAGTATATTGACTCGCTTGAGCCGAGACGATATCCTTCCTTCACCAATTGCGAGCCTATTCGAACGGTTTGTTGGTAATGTAGAATGCGAGATTATGAACGATATGTATGATGCAGCCGACCAGATTCTTGCTGGTCCGGCAATTTTATTTCTGGACGGTGAATCCAAATGCATCGCAATAGATGCGCGGGTATATCCTGAAAGAGAAGTGGCCGAACCTGATCTAGAACGGGTTATGCGTGGTCCACGCGATGGATTCGTGGAAACTCTTGTACACAATGTCGGTTTGCTTCGTCGTCGGGTGCGAGACTACAGCCTTCGCACCGAATATGAATCAGCTGGTTCCAGATCACAGACGGATATCGCCATCTGCTATCTCGAAGACATTGCCAACCCAGAGACTGTTGAGCGGGTAAGAGAAAGCATTCAACAGATTGATATAGATGCATTACCCATGGGAGAGCGGACAGTTGCCGAATTCCTCACTCCGTGGCATTCTGACTGGAACCCTTTTCCTGTGGTGCGATATACTGAGCGTCCGGATATGGTAGCAGTGTATTTATTTGAGGGGCACGTTGCAGTAATGGTTGATGGCTCTCCGGCTGTGCTTCTGCTGCCCGTCACTGTGTTTCATCATCTGCAGCACGCGGAGGAGTTTCACGAATCGGTCATAAATGGTACATTTATACGGTGGGCCAGATATCTTGCCGTTTTGGTAGCCTGGTTGGGTATTCCCCTGTGGGTAATGTTTTCAGAGAACCAACACCTGTTGCCTGAGGCACTGAAGTTCATAGGTCCCGAGGAGGAAGTGGTAGTGCCCCTTGTGGCCCAGTTTATCATTGCCGAGTTCGGTATGGAGTTTATCCGCATGGGCCTGATTCATACTCCAACTGCGCTCGGTGCCAGCCTTGGTATCATTGGAGCTGTTCTGTTGGGTGAACTGGCGGTGGAAGTGGGACTTTTTGCTAGTGAGGCAATTCTGTACGTTGCTATAGCTGTTTTGGCGTATTTTGCTCTGCCCAGCTGGGAACTGGGGGTTGCTTTACGCCTATTTCGGTTGATATATCTAGTAGTCTTAGCGTTGACTGGGCCGATCGGGTTCGGTATTGCAGTAGTTCTTACCATTGTAGTAATGATCACCACAAGAAGTTGGGACATGCCCTATTTGTGGCCGTTAATACCCCCAGATTGGTCCGGCTTGGGACAGATCCTTTACCGTCGTCCGGGTACGGATCCGGGGAAACGTCCCCGGTTGCTCAAACCTGGCGACCGCGACCGCGGTCCAGGTTGAAATGTAAAATAGCATCAGCAGAGTCAATGAGTAGGTTTAATTGGAGTTGATGAACGGGTAAGGTCGATGTTACCATTTTCTTAATGAAGAATAAATTTGAAGAGAAATCGTTTACTTATCAAGAGGGAGGGAAGACTCATCAAAAGTAACACCATTTCCAAGACATCTAGCAGAAACCACCCCCCTCTGGTCGGTTTCTGTAGATCCCTTCTTTACTATATCCAGTGGGATTTCTGGAGAGATTTTATAACCGGTTTAGGAGCAGAGATAGTTCTCTCGCCACCCACCAGTCAAACTATGTTGACTGAGGGGTTGACTATAGCAGTAGATGATACTTGCTTACCAGTAAAAGCTTTTTATGGCCACGTCAACTGGTTGATGGACAAGGTTGACTATCTACTGGTTCCAAGATTGGTGAGTTTGAAAAAACATACGTTCATATGCCCAAAGTTTATGGGTCTACCTGATATGATGCGGGCGTCCGTTGCGGATCCTCCACCAGTTATTGCTCCCAAGATTGATGCTAATCAATCAGCAAGGGAGGAACGCAGATCTTTGGTTGAAGCAGCGGAGGCTATGGGGTTTTCGAGCCGTGATGCTCAAAACTCCCTGCGGAGGGCTGGTTCTCCACACGAACGCTCCTGCAGGTTTTTATCATCTAAGGTCGAAGATCAGATTGCCTCGGGATCGGGCAGAACTTCAAAGCCTAAATTGAAATTGGGTGTGCTGGGTCACCCCTATTTGCTGGCAGATGACACAGTAAGTGCTAACTTGATGGGGTTGCTGCTGGATATGGGGGTAGAACCTATTTGTGTGGATGCTGTAGAGCAAAAAATTCTCATGAATTACCTTGAGGATCTTCCAAAAAGAGTTTTCTGGAGTGAGGGAGGAAGACTTCTGGCTGCTGCACGTTATTTCAGTCGGAGAGATGATATTGATGGGATAATTCAGGTGAATGCTTTCGGGTGTGGTACCGATTCACTGTTGGGTGAAGAAGCTCAGCGGCGTGTTGACCAGGAGGGCGACTGTCCGCTTCTTTCGGTTTCACTTGATGAACATTCAGGCAAGGCGGGTTTACTCACTCGATTGGAGGCTTTTTGCGACATGGTGGAAAGGAATAAACGACATACAGGGACGTGATTGCTGATGAAAATAACCTTTCCGCGGATGGGTACGATGCACGTGGGACTTAAATGTTTGTTGCAGAGACTGGGGAATGAAGTGGTTGTTCCAGGTCGGGTTACAGCCGACACCATTGATTTGGGAGCCAAACATGCTCCGGAGACTGCTTGTTTCCCGCTTAAAATAAACCTGGGTAATTATCTGGAAATTTTGGATGAACACCCCGATATCGATGCTATTTTAATGGCCGGAGGGGTAGGACCGTGCCGGTTTGGTTATTATTATCGAACTCAGCAAGATATCATGGAGGATTTGGGCTATACAGGACTTGATTGGGTAGTATTAGAACCCCCTCGCGGGAATTTGCATCAGGTTTTAGATGGTTTGTCAAATCTCAATCAGGGGCGTAGTAAGCTGGAAATTCTTCAAGCAATGCGCCTGGCATGGAAAAAGATGATTGTGCTGGATGATATATTGTCGATTGCCAACAAGATGCGGCCGTACGAGGCAAAGCGAGGAGATACGAGCAAAGTGTTTCGTAGAGCAGTATCTGAAGTCGACGCTGCTGATAGTATCAGAGAAGTTGAATCTGTTAGCAACGAAATTAAGCAAAAGATGCACAGCCTGAAGGACAAAGACCAGGAGATAGAGAATATCAAGGTAGCCCTGGTGGGTGAGATCTATGTTAATATGGAACCAGGAGCTAATATGCACGTAGAAGAAGCACTCGGGCATCTCGGTGCTGAGGCACAGAGGACAATAGTGATAACTGATTGGGCTAAAGATAATATCCTGCTTGATTTCCTCCGCTGGGATAGTCGGGGTAAGGACCGCAAGGAAGCGGCGCGTCCTTATCTGGAGCATTTTGTTGGAGGTGAAGGGCAGGCAAGTATAGGATCAGCTGCCTTATTAGCAGATGATGTGGATGGGATTATACATCTAATGCCGTTTACCTGTATGCCAGAAATCGTTGCCCAAACGATTATGCCAGAGGTCAGTGATGACTTCGATTTGCCCGTATTGACACTGGTTCTCGATGAACATAGTGGTCGCGCGGGAATGGTGACCAGACTTGAAGCTTTTGTAGATCTGCTCCGCCGGCGAAAGCGCATGCAAGAACAGCCGGCTGAACAACCGGAGGTGGTTTCCTGATGGAATATTACCTGGGTATTGATGTGGGATCAGTCAGCACTAACCTGGTGCTGACCAATGAAGACGGAGAAGTTGTGCAAGATATTTACCTGCGTACAGCAGGACAACCCTTGAGGGCAGTGCAGAACGGGTTGTTAGCTATTGCAGAGAAGCACGGAGAAAATTTGCCGGTTGCTGGTGTTGGAACTACAGGCTCTGGTAGAGAAATTGCCAGCGTTTTTGTTGGGGCTGACGTTGTAAAAAATGAAATTACTGCCCATGCAATAGGTGCGATGAACCTGATGCCGGATGTCAGAACTGTTTTGGAGATAGGTGGGCAGGATTCAAAAATTATTATAATGAATGATAGGGTAGTCGTCGATTTCGCCATGAATACAGTGTGTGCTGCGGGCACTGGCTCATTCCTGGATCGTCAGGCTGACCGACTTGGAGTTGAGATCGAGGATTTCGGGCGCATGGCATTGCAAGCAGATCAAGGCGTAAGGATAGCAGGACGATGTGCTGTATTTGCTGAATCAGATATGATTCACAAACAGCAGATCGGTCATACAACCCCTGCCATTGTCAAGGGATTATGTGATGCCCTGGTACGCAATTATCTCAATAATGTAGGTAAAGGGAAGGATATTGAGGCGCCAATTGTCTTTCAGGGTGGAGTAGCCTGCAATGAAGGAATGAAAGATGCATTCGAGGAAGAGCTAGGACATGAGGTTTTTGTCCCTGAAAATAACAAGGTAATGGGTGCCATTGGGAGTGCACTTTTAGCCCAGGAAGAGATGGAGCACAACCCCCGGCCCAGCAGCTTTCGAGGATTTGGCATTCACTCCATGGAGTACCGCACCGGTAACTTTGAGTGTGAAGAATGTCCCAACCGGTGTGAAATACTGGAGATTTATATAGATGAGGAGTTAGCAGCACGTTGGGGAGGCCGCTGTGAAAGGTGGGACAGGTTAGAGTCCATTGCGGCGGAGAAAAAAGCTGTTGGAGCTGATGACTGACAGAACACGAGAGGCTGGTGGTTGCTTTGTTTCCTGCACCGCGAGAACTGCTTCTGATCGTTCCCGGCCTTCTGTCAGCAATAATGTTCCATGAGTTGGCACACGGCTATGTCGCATTTATCCTGGGCGATCCTACAGCACGCAACAGTGGTAGGCTTACATTGAATCCTTTGGCGCATCTGGATCTGGTTGGTACTTTAATGCTGGTGGTTGCACGTTTTGGTTGGGCCAAGCCGGTTCCCGTTAACCCCAGATACTTCAAAGACAGAGATAAAGGGATGCTCCTGGTGGCACTGGCTGGACCAGGGGCAAATTTTGTGTTAGCCACACTTGCAACCTACTTACTAATGCAGTTTGCTTCAGCCTGGCCTTATTTGATACGTCAGATGCTTTTTTATGTACTCATGTATAACATTTATTTGGGGGTATTTAATCTGATTCCGGTGCCTCCACTGGATGGTTCACGGATTGTCAGGTCCCTGGCACCGCGTGGTTCTGCAGCCGAGAGGTTGTACTATCAAATGGAGAATTATGGTTGGATAGTGCTTATGCTGCTGCTCATATCGGGGATCTTGCCCTCGGTGCTTTTACCGTTAGCCAACTGGATGCAGCAGTTTATTTCGGTGATTGTAAGTACTATTGTGATATGAATACTGTGTCGCTGACATGATAGGGGAGAGATTATGGACGTTGCTGATCTTGCAGGTAATGATATTATTGTTCGGTTACGGGCTATCCTGGACGAATTTGCCGAGGAAGATGAGCCCCTGGAGACTTCCGGCACGGAGATAGCTCCTCTGATTGAGGCTTTTGTGCAGTCTGATGATACTTCAGACTCCTATACGCTGGAGACTGAGGCAGAATTTTTGGATGTTGCATCCGAGGTGACCTTAAAAAAAGCCCGGCATTTGATTCCTCAGAGAGAAGAATCCGAGGATGATTCTGAGGAACAGGAAGAGGCGCAGGAATTGCTGCGTCACCTCGTCGAGTATCGCAGGTATAGAGAGGTAACCGATGAACTCAGCCGCCGCGCAGAAAAAATGAGCAAGAGTCATCCGCGATTCCCACCTGAGATAAGAGAATGGGAGGATGCGCTGGCTGACGTTGAAGGCGCTCAATTGACAGATCTGGTGAAAGCTCTGGAGAGCCTTTTAGAGGAAGATTCACCACAAACCCAGACGATCGAACGCGAAACCATTACAGTTGCTGATTGTATGAGCTCACTGCGGAAAAAACTTCAATCTGCAGATGGCCCGTTGGACTTTGCGGATATTTTTCCTGTCAGAGCAGGGCGTAGGATTATTGTGGTGACTTTTGTGGCGTTATTAGAACTTATTCGCAGTGGAGAGGTCCAGGTAGCTCAAAGCAGTGAATTTGGAGATATTACTGTTCATCCTACTGCATCCCAGGGTGAAAATTAAAATTCCAAGAGGCTTTATTCTTTATAGATGGAGGGGTACTGCTTTTGAATTGGGATAGGCACGAAAAAATGGCAGCAGTTGAGGCTTGTCTTTTTGCCTCACATGTTCCTCTCAATGTCAATCAACTTCAAGATGCCACACAGATGGATTCGGAGGAAATCGTTTCACTGTTGGAGGATCTTAGAGTTAAATATAATGGTCCGATTAGTGGAATAGAGCTTCTTAAGGTGGCTAAGGGGTATCAGATCCGCACCCGCACAAAATACGCTGAAGTGGTAGAACGAATCTTGGAGCCCGAAAGTAAGCAGCTGTCAGCTGCGGCGGTGGAAACTCTTGCTTTGATAGCTTATGAGCAGCCCGTTACGAGACCTGAAATTGAAGATGTTCGGGGTGTAAACACTGCACATCTGTTGAGAAAGTTGGAACAAGATGGACTAATAGAAGTTCTGGGACGCAAGGATGCTCCCGGTCGCCCCAAAGAGTATGGAACTACCAGCAGATTCTTGCAGCAATTTGGACTGGAAGATCTTGATGAACTCCCACCGCTGCCGGATATTCAAATTGAAGAAACGTTCACAGATGAAACTTCAGCAGGTTGATATTTACTTCAACTGACTCCCGTACAGGAACATATTGCAAGCTAAATATTTACTGCCCTGTGGAGATACCCTAACGGCAAGAAGCATCTGTTTTTGAGCCAGGAGGGACTATCTTGCATCTGGTCATAGCGGCGGTGATTGCTGTGTCTTTAATTTTAAACCTTTACGCTTTTACCTTTCGGACAACGGCTGTCCTGACGGGCGGGCAGGGAGAAGTTACACTTTATTTTAGGGTTTGGGGCCACGACTTGACCCTATTTCACCAAACGTTTAATCTTATTCAAAACAGCTCCCTGCAAAAAATACCTTTTGGCAGCCAGCATTGTCAGGTACAGGATTCAATGAAGTTTGTTCGGAGAATGACTGCAGTATTTAAGTCAGGTCGTAAGGTTGAGGTGAAATCAATTGTTCACCTGACCACAGAGAATGCTGCTGCAACAGCGTTGCTGGGTACTGGATGTGGGATTTTATCCTCCCTATTTAAGAAGAAAATAGAACGCATTCTGCCTGAAGATTCGACAGTTGCTGTGGTAGTAAATACCACACGCCAGCAGGAACAGTGTTTCAGGTGGATGATAAAATGCAGCGGAAAGATTCCCATGGTCCATTTAGTTTTGGGCCTGGTTAGGGAGTAGGGAGTGTAAGCAATGTCAAAAGAATCGATACAGTCATTGGTTTCTACTACCATGGAAAGCATCCAGCAAATGGTCGATGTAAATACTGTGATAGGAGATGCTGTTGAAACCCCGCAGGGTGTAGTTATAATTCCGGTTTCGCGCGTCTCGTTCGGTTTTATGGTGGGTGGCACCGATTGGAACCTTGATGACCTGAAAGGTCAGCAGCAGAACGATGACCAGCAGTCTTTTGGCGGTGGCAGCGGTGCAGGTGTTACAGTGCAACCGGTGGGATTTTTGGTGGTTTCACAAAAAAATATCCACTTGATTCCGGTTGATGAAGAAAACCCCTATCTTCAGCTCCTTCATATGCTGCCTGAAATTTTAGGCGATTTAAAAGAAGGCTGGGGAGGCGGAAAAGATGAAAGTTCAGGTCAGAAGGCTGAAAGTGAATGCCCTCTGGGTGGTATTCAAAATCAGCCGCTAAATCAGTGATAGTGAGAGGAGAGGTTAGTGTGGCGGATGTAATAACAACAAGTAGCGATGAGAAGTTTTCTGAGGATGTACTGGAGGCAGAACTTCCTGTTTTGGTGGATTTTTGGGCTGATTGGTGTGCTCCGTGTAAAATGCTGGCGCCGGTAATTAATGAGATAGCCTCTGAAAATGAAGATAAATTAAAAGTTGTGAAGATTGACGTTGATGATAATCGCGAAACAGCATCAGAATACGGAGTTATGAGTATTCCGACTCTCATCCTTTTTAAAGATGGAGAACCAGTTAATCGACTTGTCGGTTTCTCATCCAAGGATGATTTGATGGAGGAGTTGCAAGACTACCTTTAATCACCACAGGCGTGGGAGGGCAACCTCCCACGTTTTTTATCGTCTCGTGGGCTCTGACCGGCAGCACCGATTCTAAGGAGAGGCACAAACAGCTGTTCGTTATAAGGCAGTGGGTTTGGCCAATGGCGTTCCGGGTGCACTTTACCCAGGTGGGGCCGGCTGGGGCTTGCTGTTTCATTCCGCTGCCTGCATCAGCCCAGTCACCGACATATAACGAGTGTAGTCAGTGTCGGGGTTGCTGTCCTCCTCAGGGAGCTTTGGATTCAACCTAATGGGCGCACAACGCACAATGGCCAGTCGGAAGAAGTTAAAGCCCTATGAACTTACAGGTTCTATCATTATCAGAACTAAGACTCCGTAATGTCTGTGGAAGATCTTTCCTTATAACGCCTTCCCCCTCAGGAATTGAGAAACCGTTTGCGGCCATCCATGCTGCGTTGATGGCTTCTACTGATGAAGTAGCTCCCTTTAGAGAGCAACTGGCTTTTGCTCCATCACAAATCATTCCATAAAGTGATGCAACGACGGTGTTTATCGCGTGTTTTATGACAGTCAAATCCCTTTCTAATAGCCAGGATATTCCTGCTGCTGTGCCGGCACCTGCACTGATACCTCCACAAATGTCCGACACTTCTCCCATGAAGGCTTTGAAGTAGAGGTTGACCGAGTTGGCAACTATCAGCGCTTGAAGTGTTTCCAATTCATTTGCATCATACTGATCTGCCATGCAAAGAATGGGAATGCTGATCATCAGTCCTTGATTCCCACTTCCTCCAGATGTAAAAACCGGTCTGGGAACTCCAACCATTCTCATCCAAATTCCACTCATGACAAGCTCTCGTACTTCAAAACAGCTCCCCTGTTCGGGTGCTCTTGGGTGGTTGTTGCAGAAAAACCCTGAACTATCGAGCGCTTTTTGAGCAAGACATAGATTTGACCGTGCTCCCCGCTCAATGAAAACTGCTTCTTCCTTTGATATTTTAGAAACGGCTTTCAGGATATCCTCCAGCTCAAATTGGCTCAATGATGAGGTGGAATATGTGTCGTCGTTATGGGTGTTATCGGTGTATATAGGGGTTTTATTTTTTTGATTTCTTTAATTGATGAATGACTGCCTGAAATGATGACTTCCGTTGAGTTGACCTCTCCTTTGGCGACAACCCTCACAAACACCGAACCACTTTCATCCTTCGCTCGTACAGTTATCAGGTTCTGATCAACCATCTCGTAGGCTTGCTTAAGATCTTCATCAGTGCAGTTCAAAAGCATTTTCAGGCCTGCATCCGAATCCATCATCACAGCTCCTAGTGCACAAGCGATTTCAGGACCCTTTCTATCGCCCGCAGGAAGCCCTGCTGTTAATGCATTTCTTAACACATGGGGACTGAGCCATACCTCCATGGACAGAGGAGTTTCGTCCAGAGATTCTGCAGCTCGGGCAGAAGCCAGAGTTATACTAGCAGGTTCCGTGCAGACTGCTGCATAATTTGAGTGTTGTTTGAGTAGATTTAGCAATATTGTTTTAAGGGTATCAATGGGCTTCAATGTTACACTCCTCTCAGGTTGCTCACAACTCTTTAATTCGTGGCTCTTTGTCAATTTCCTCTGTATTTTTTGTTGGATTTATGGAGCCCTTCATTGGATGGATAATTATGGGTTTTTCGGCGGTTTAGCCCCCAATTGCTTCGTTAATCAAAAGTCGCTTACCGTACTGTTCTGCTGCTACGTTCAGATTATGTTCTTAGCCGACACGAGCCAAGTGTAGTAAGCATTGCTGGTGCCAATCATTGAACCCCACTGGTGTTGAGTATAAATGGGAGGAGGGGGAAAAAGCATGATTGATATAGTTTGGTTGCTGTTGATAGTAGGAGGAACCCTGGTAGCCGCATTTCGGGGGGAGGTCTCGATGGTAACTGATGCAGTGATGACTGAGGCTCAGATGGGGTTGGAAACTGTACTTGGTTTTACTGGCATGATGATCTTGTGGTTGGGAATGATGAATATTGCTCAGGAATCGGGGCTGATAGAGAGCATCTCAAACTTGGTCAAGCCTTTGATGCAGCGTTTGCTGCCCGAAGTTCCGGCCGATCATCCGGCAATGGGTGCTATATTGATGAACGTGAGTGCCAATCTATTGGGAGTAGGGGCTGCAGCTACCCCCTTGGGGCTCAAGGCGATGCAGCAGCTGGATGAGCTCAATGATCAAGACAAAACGGCCAGCAATGCAATGTGTACGTTCCTTGCTCTGAACACCTCAGGCATCACATTGGTTCCGGCAACAGTTATCGCACTTCGCACTTCTGCGGGTTCGGCAAATCCGACAGAGATAGTAGGAACTGCCTTATTGGCAACAGCTTGTTCGAGTCTGGCTGCACTCACAGCGGATCGATTTTTCAGATGGTGGAGCTCAATAAGGGGTGGTGAGTAATCTGTGGAGATTATCAACTTAATTTCTACATGGACAATACCCATAATGATCTGCGTAATCCCTCTTTATGGATACCTGAAAGGTGTTCCAGTGTATGAAAAGTTTGTTGAAGGAGGCCGTGAAGGTTTGGATATGGCAATCAAGATCATGCCTTATATGATCGCTATTTTCTTTGCGATGGGTGTATTTGATGCTTCTGGTGGCATGGATCTCGTTACCAGGTTTTTGTCTCCCATTCTCAGTGCTATCGGTATGCCTCCACAGATTCTGCCACTTGCTGTTGTCCGGCCACTATCCGGCAGCAGTGCATTGGGTATTACTGCGTCTTTACTGCGAGAATGGGGCCCAGATTCATTTGTTGGCCGTTTGGCTTCAACCATGCAGGGCAGTACTGATACGACCTTTTATGTGTTGAGTGTTTATTTTGGTTCGGTGGGAGTTACCAGAACGCGTCATGCTTTGCCCACCGGCTTGATAGGGGATGTAACTGGTATCTTGGCTGCCTTGTATGTGTGCCGTTTATTCTTTGGATGATAACATATAAGATGACATAAATGGTAAGTATGTTTGTCAATAGTAACTATCACTGAAGGAGGAAAATTGATGACTCCAGAAGAGAAACTCCAAGAGATGGGTTTAGAGATACCAGAAGTGGCTGAACCAGTAGCTGCCTATGTACCTGGTGTTAAGGCAGATGGTTTGCTGCATATTTCCGGACAAATTCCGTTTGTCGATGGTGAATTGGAGTACACTGGGAAAGTGGAAAGTGAAGTATCTGTTGACGAAGCTTACGAGGCTGCTCGTATTTGCTGTTTGAATGGGATTGGTGTTATAAAGTCTGAGTTGGGCGAGCTTTGTCGAGTTAAGCGCATTGTGAAGATAAGCGGTTATGTTAATTCTGATCCGGAATTTACAGGGCAATCGCAGGTTGTCAACGGTGCTTCTGATCTTTTAGGTGAGGTTTTCGGAGAAGCCGGGAGTCATGCCCGGGCTGCTGTAGGAATGGCTAGCTTGCCTCTTGGGGCAGCTGTTGAAGTTGAGTTCCTAGTCCAGTTTGATTAGATCTCATGGCTGACTATGGCGGATCGCGGACTAATGATGAGGAAAAAGAAGGTGTCCGTTTGGACAAGCTGCTGGCCCATTGGGGTGTGGATTCGCGCCGTCGTAGCAAAGACTTGATACGCCAGGGCCGGGTTAAAGTGAATGAACGGATAATAAAAGAACCCGGCCGTAGGGTCTCTTCGCAGGAGGATATCCTGGTTGAGGTAGATGGTTCAAGGGTAAGTCCTACCAGGCAAAGAATGTACATCAAATTACATAAACCTACCGGTTACATTACCACGACCGACGATCCCAGGGGAAGACCAACTGTGATGGAATTAGTATCTGAGGTATCGGAGCGAATCTTTCCAGTGGGGCGTCTGGATCGAAACACCAGTGGATTGTTGTTTTTAACCAACGACGGGGAATGGAGCAACAAAGTTGTACATCCCGGTGAAGGTGTTTCTAAAGTGTATCTGGTTGATGTTGAAGGACGTCCCACGCAAAAAGTTCTAAATGCTCTGCTTGAAGGTATTTCATTGGCAGACCGGAAGGCGAGTCTACATCAGTTAAATGTGTTGGAAGAAAGTGCAGAAAAGTGTACTCTAAAGGTGGTGCTGCAGGAAGGGAAATACCGACAGATCAGAAGATTATTCGCCACTGTAGGACACCCGGTGTTTTCCCTGCACCGATTGCAGATTGGTGATGTAAAATTGGGTGAATTGGCGCAAGGAGAATGGACTTACTTACAGCAGTGTGAAGTGAACAGCTTCAAATAGAGATTGGGGGGTGACTGATGTGCGAGACAGGTATAAATCTGATCGGGCACTTTTGATCATCGACATGCTAAAGGATTTTATTGACCCTGACGGAGCCCTGTATATTGGCCAAAAGGGACAGCAAATAGTTGATAAGATTGGTGATCTGCGCAAAGCATATCGACGTCGGGGGGACCTGGTGATATTTTTATGTGATAGACACCGTCCTGATGATGCCGAGTTTGAGGTGTTTCCGCCTCACTGCGTGGACGGCACCCCAGGTGCCGAGGTTGTTGACAAATTATCGCCCGAAGAAGATGACATTATAATCCCCAAACGTCGTTACAGTGGATTTTTCGGTACTGAACTGGATTTGACCCTGCGTGAATACGGAATAAACACTGTGGATATTGTGGGCGTGTGCACAAATATCTGCGTGTTGTATACTGCCGCTGATGCAAGGAATATGAATTATGAAGTGATAATTCACGGGGATGCTGTAACTTCTATGGATGACAATGCTCATGAATGGGCTCTAAAGCAGATGCAGTCAGTGTTGGGATGTCAGCTAGTTTAAGGTTTAGGCTGAGATGGAGTGAACCACAACGCATTGTGGGTATCTGATTCTTTTGAGCACTGTTCGAAACCAATAAGGAGGAAGCCTGTGGATGCTGACAGATATCAGAACAAGAGAAAGTTAGTAGAGATTGAATCGACTGAGCAGGTTCGTAATCTTGAACTTGATGAGGGTCGGCTTTTTAACTCGGCCGAGCATCATGAGATTATGGCTGGACACACCACAGACATATACTTCATCAAAACACGTGAAATGCTTGAGCATCTTGATTTGCAGAGGGCTCAGGTTACTGCAGAAGTTTTTGCCAGTGCATCTGGAGTCTTCTGTGGCATAAATGAGGTTAAAAATCTGCTGGATGGTCGAGTGGATGAGTTATATGCACTTCCTGAAGGAGCTGAATTTGAAAAGAAGGAAGTAGTTATGAGGATTTCTGGGCGTTATGTTGAGTTTGCCACAGCTGAAACTCCGCTTCTGGGTATGTTGGCGTCGGCCAGTGCTTGGGCTACTAGAGCAAAGGAAGTGAAAGAAGCTGCTGGAAATAAAGTTGCGGTGTGTTTTGGTGCACGCCATATTCATCCTTCCGTTGCTCCAGTAATGGAAAGAGCGGCTATGATTGGGGGAATGGATGGTAATAGCTGCGTGTTAGCAGCTAAGCTAATGGGCAAATTCCCAATGGGAACTGTTCCTCACGCTGCAATCATTGTCGCAGGTGATACTTTAGAAATTGCCCATGCTTATGATGAAATTATGCCGGAGGATGACGCCAGGATCATACTGGTTGATACATTCAAAGATGAAGCAGAAGAAACCCTCCGGGTAGCTGAGTTTTTAGGTGAGCAACTCGATGCGGTTCGTCTGGATACCCCCAAGGAGCGTGGCAGGGTAACCACTGGATTAGTCCGGGAGATTCGCGCCCGTTTAGACATGGCAGGCCGCGAGGATGTTGAAATTTTCTGCTCTGGAGGTTTAAATCCTGACAGGATTCGTCAGCTAGCAGATGCAGGGGCTGATGGATTTGGTGTCGGCAGCTACATCTCTGCTGCTCCATCCATCAATATGACACTTGATCTCAAGGAAGTTGATGGGAAACCAGTAGCCAAGCGGGGGCGTATTCCTGGATTGAATGCTAACCCGCGTTTAGAGAAGATCTTCTGATTTTCAGTAACACAAATATTTGCGGCAGCGGATATTATCCGCTGCCGCCGTTCGAACAGACCTTAAATCATGCTGGTCTCTAGTTTAATAATTGTATCATGGAAATCAAAAGCATCTTCCACTCAAAAGGTATTGCTTAAGCCTCACCTATCAGTCTTCCAGGAAGATGCACTCAACAGGACATGCTTCAATAGCTTCTTTGACCGAGTCCATTATGTCATCAGATGGTTCTTCTTCGGTAACATAAGCAAGACCGTCATCGCGTATTTCAAACGCATCAGGGCAGATTGTTTCACAGATGCCGTCACCTATGCAGAGATCTTGATCAATAACCAGTTTTTTAGCCATCAGAATCCCTCCCTAACCATATGTTGATTTAAACGCTACCAGTTCCTTCAATAATTTTAATTGGGTGTAACGATAGGTGTCAAGATACCATTGAAATCCAATCCGAAGCACAGAAGATGTTATTTTCAAGGGTGCATTCGGCGATTCCGGTGTTAAGTCGTACAGGAATAACATTGAGTATATTACCCTTTAAGTATTGTGGTGATGTACGATAACAATTATTGAAGAGCAAGCGTAAATTGTAATAGAAACATACACGGATACGTAGGGGTGCAGAAGGGGGTCAGCAGAGGTGAGGTGCAAAAGCGCCCCCGGAAGGAGATTCAGAATGGTGTTATCTATAGAGTTCAATAGATTTAGATTTCATATCATTTTGTTAACAGTAGCACTGATGACTGGCCTTTTATTGGTTGGGTGTCTGCCAGGTGAGCCGAAAAACAATGATGCTGAGGAACCGGAAAACGGGATTGAAAGACAAGTTAATTATCCGGTGACCATAACGGATGATGCCGGCAGGGAAGTAGTTATAGAAGAAATCCCCGAACGCCTGGTGTCTTTTGCCCCAAGTAACACTGAGATATTATTCGCGCTTGATGTTGGTTCGTCTGTTGTTGGGGTGGATGATTTTAGTATCTGGCCGGAGGGAAAGTTGCAAGGTCTGGTTCGTATTGGTGGGCCTGAAAGCCCTGACTACGAGGTCATCTCAGAGTTAGAACCAGATATTGTTTTCTGCGTTGAGGGTATGGATGAGATTGCGCAGCAGCTAGATGACATGGGGTTGACGTCGATCATATTGAAAGCAGATGATTTTTCAGATGTGTATGCCAATGTTGCGCTAATTGGCAATGTTGTTAATAAAAAAGATAAAGCAGAGGCGGTAGTCGACTACATGAAAGAAGAAACAAACAAACTCGAGAATAAAGTTACGGAAATACCTGAAAATGAAAAACCTCGTGTGTTTGTTGAGATATGGCCGTCTGACCCAATCATTACTGCAGGAAAGGGCACTCTTGTGCACCAGGTGATAGAGTCTGCTGGAGGTATCAATGCAGCAGGAGAGCATGATGTTAATTGGCCCTCGGTGTCTGTTGAAGAACTGGTTGAATTGGAACCTGATGTACTTATTTTGCAGTTTAAAGATTCCTATCAATCTCTTAAATCATCTGACCGGCCAGAGTGGAATCAAATACCGGCAGTTCAAAACGAACGTTATTATCTTGTCTCTCCTGGGATTTTGAATCATCCCAGTCCGCGTTTGGTTGAAGGTATAAAAACAGTTGCTGAAATACTTCATCCCGAACTTTTTGAATGATTGCAAATTCCAATTTGTACGTTAAATATGTTGCGATTTGTTGTTAAGACAATTCAACACATGAATGTTGTGCTCCTAAAGTAAAGCTCTGCGTGCTATGCACTGAGGCTTTTCAGGCGAATCATGTTGGAGAGTTTTGCATGCCTATCCTTGCAGCGCTGTTCACTAAAACACACATAACCTTCTTCTTGTAAGCATAATTTTTAGTCAGCTGAGTTGATTTTTTGCTGAGGGGGGTATGTCATGAGCAGTAAACCGCCTGAAAACTGGCGTGAGTGGGTAAGGCGGGAACAGGAGACTGATTGGATGAGCAAGGCAGTTCGAAGGCGACGACGTCGAACACAACGGGCAGGCTATTTCAAAACGGCATTGATTGTTGGGTGTTTGCTGTTTCTTTTAATTCAGGTATCTGGTACTGGGGGGTTGCTGCGAAACCAGGTAGACGCGTTTGATAGTTGGGCTTTCTGGTTGGGAGAGCCCCCTGTTCCTGTTACAGCAGAACCTAATGAGGAGGTGCCAACTGGAAATCTCACTTTAGCTGTGATTAATCGTTCTGCTGCTCCAGGAGTCTCTCTTATATCAGATGGTGAAAAGCTGGAAAGTTTTGATGACTGGAAAATCGAACTTACGGTAAAAACAGGCCAGACACTGGTCTTGAAGCTGGATAATGATGCGCAACCTGTGCGAGTGAGAGTAGTGGCGAACCGCGGGGTACGGACTCCACGGCTGGGACAGGAATGGCCGGTTGTTTCGGGTCGTGAGCTGATGGGAGCGGTAACACTTGTATCAGATTGAATATACTTTGACGAAGTAGTAATATCTCAACTCAGATGCTGGTTTTTAAATGATCTTAACTTGCTTTTAATCCATATGTTTAAGCAGTAAATGACTACACCATAAATATCTCAAATGTACTGGTTCTGTCCTCTTTTGCATGCCTGTTTTTGCTTCTGGTTATCATCTGGTTGGAGTCATCGGGACTCTTCAATAATGGCCTGTAAAAATCATGTGATTTTAGTTGACCTGTTTCAGATTAACACTGTATTGGAACGTTCTAGCGAGAGCAAACAGTTGGAATAGTTTCAGAATATACAAGTTTTCCATGGGAGGTTGAGTTTGATTTAAACTAAGGATATACTTTTAAATAAGTGTGTATTAATTATTTGTAAGGGAGAAGATATGAATTTTGCTATTGTTATGAGTATCTGTCTTGCCGACCGACAAGTTGGGCGCTTAGGGGCAAAAATGGGTTACAAATCAATGATGTTTTCTGTTTTACCTTCGCCCGGTTGTGATATTCAGGGGGCCGGGTAGTTATGTTCCCGCAGAGTAGTTCACTTTCTGATGCAGTGCTTCCTAATATAGCAATCGATGGGCCCGCTGGAGCAGGTAAGACCACAATTGCCAGGGCTATAGCCCGTGAGCTGAATTATCGCCATATAGATTCGGGGGCTATGTACCGGGCAGTGACATTACTTGCTTTGAATCATGATTTGAAACAGGAAATCCATAATGAAGAGCAGATACATCCACTTGCTTCAGAGTTGGATATAGAATTTGCAATCAACCCTCAGGGGGAAATGAGGGTTCTTGTGCAGGGATGCGACTGCACTGAAGCGTTGCGTACTTCCGAAATTGATCGTCACGTATCAGTTATTGCTAGCATGGCTAAAGTGAGAGAAGAGCTGGTATCCAAACAGCAGGAACTGGCCGAAGATGGTGGAGTGGTGATGGATGGACGTGACATAGGCACACACGTATTAAAAAATGCCCAGGTCAAAGTTTTCCTGACTGCAGCAATACCGGTCCGTGTACATCGAAGGTTAAGACAGCATCGATGTAATGGCGTACATCTCACCTGGCAGCAGGCGGCCGAAAGCGTCATAAAGCGAGATAGAATTGATAGTACTCGCAAGATTTCGCCGCTTAAAGCATCAGATGATGCAATTATTATTGAGAGCACTCACCTAACAGTGGAGGATGTTGTTTCTCAGGTGAGATTCATACTGCAAAGTAGAATGAATTGCGCAGACAGAGAGTAGGTGGTTGAGTTGCTGTACTGGTTGGTTCGGGGGTTGTTCGCTGTCTATTTTTACGTGTTCGTTGATATTGACGTTCAAAATGCGGATAAATTGCCCGAGCAGGGCCCAGCTATTTTGTGTGCCAATCATTTCAGCTGGTTTGATCCTCCTCTGATGAGTGTCCTGGCCAAAAACAAGGTCAACTTTATGGCTAAAGCGGAGCTTTTCAGTAATCCAATATTTGATAAAGTGTTCCGTGGTGTGAATGCGTTTCCAGTTCGACGTGAGGCAATGGATAGAAGCGCTATCAGGACTTCGTTGAACGTCCTCAGTGATGGACAAATGTTGTGCTTGTTTCCCGAGGGCACCAGACAGCCGGTGGGGGAATTGGGTGAACTCACTCCTGGCGCAGCATATCTTGCCATCAAAAGTGGTGCACCTCTTGTTCCGGTAGGTATTTCCGGGAGTTACGTTCCTTTTTCAAATATAACTGTTCGAGTTGGTAACCCAATTAGGCTTGATGAATTTATGAATGCTTCAAAAGATGATGATTCACAAAGCGCTGGAGGTAAAAAGGCAGTTCTTGCCCAGATTACGCAGAAACTGAGTTGCGTTTTAGGAGTTTTAGCTTATGGAGAATCAGACAGGAGCACAGCCTGAAAGCAAACCAAAAATACATACTTTGCCCGACGGAGGCTTTTGCTATGGTGTTAGGAAGGCTGTAAGTAAAGCCCTGGCCACGGCCCGAGACTATGATGAAGAGGCCGTTTATACTCTGGGTGAAATAGTACACAATCCTCTGGTAGTAAACGACTTGCAGCAAGAAGGTATCACCGTAGCTGAGACGCCTGAAAAAATATCCAGTGGATCTGTAGTAATAATTCGCAGCCATGGGGTGCCGCCGCAGGTAATCATTGACTTTAAAAAGCGCGGTGTGTCGGTTGTTGATGCGACCTGCCCTAAAGTACGTAGAGTTCAGCGAGCTGCGGAGAAATTTCGCAACGAGCATTGGCCGGTTACTATTGTGGGCCGTCAGGATCATCCCGAGGTTCGTGGGGTTTTAGCCAGATGCGACGATGAGGCTGAAATAGTGGATTCACAGTCTGCTGCCCAGCAGCTGTCACATCGCCAGCAGCGGGCAGTTCTTTTTCAGACTACGTTTCCTCCGGACTTAGTTGAAGATATTTTGGGAGTTTTGCAACAAAAAACAGGGCAGATTCAGGTTGAGGACACTCTCTGTCACGTTGTGAGTGGACGCCGCCAGGCTGTTAGAGACATGGCAGAGAAGGTAGAGGCTCTGGTAGTCGTTGGAGGTAAGAACAGTTCAAATACCTCGGCGTTAGTTGGGGTGGGAACAGAAGCAGGAATTCCATCGTACCACGTCGAAACTGCAGATGATCTCCCTGTTAGTCATCTTGGTAAGTTTGGAGAGGTGGCAGTCGTTGGCGGAACATCTACACCACAGTCCAGTATAAATTCCGTCAAGGACCGCCTGTTAAGTATATTAGATTCTAGAACCTGGTCGAATTAGCACAAGTTTGTTATGTTAAAGGTTGGAGGATAAAATTGTGTTTAGTAAAGCGGTTAGGGGGCGATAGGCAGGAGGGGTATTAAATTTGTACTTGCTTGGTGCTGGAGAGTTGGGGTTAGGTTTTAAGGCATAAGTGTCGGACTATTACAATGAGCCTTCCTACAATGAAAATAATGGGTGGAGTGCACCGATTATTACTATAAACTAGGGATAGGCCGGGAAGGAAGGAATCACACACAGTGTTTGACGAAGAAAAAAACACAAATCAGTGTGAACAGACGGAAGCAGACGAACAGCAGTGCAGCGAGGAAATTACGGAGGAATGCGAATTATCAGAAGAGGAACAAGACATGACTTGTTGTGATGAAGAGGTTGAAGAAGTAGAAGAAGTTGAAGAAGTAGAAAAAGTAGAAAAAGTAGAAGAGGTTGAGGAACAGGAATGCGCATGCGCAGAAGAAGAGCCGGCTGAGGACACTTCTGAAGATGAAGATGAAGATGAAGAGGAAGAAGATGTGCCCAGCATGGAAGGTATGGAAGACGACGAGGCCCTCGATTTTGCTCAGCTGCAGCCTGGTGATGTAATTGAGGGTACAATAGTTCAGACAAACGAGGACAACGTTTTGGTTGACGTCCGATATAAGTCCGATGGAGTTATTCCGCTTTCTGAACTGCGTCTCAAATCTGACGAACGGCCAGAAGACGTCTTTGAAGTTGGTCAGGAAATTCCTGTATATATTCTCAGCGTTGACGGTCGCGACGGTGCTGTCCTGGCTTCCTACCGTCGAGCCCTGGATGAGATAGCTTGGGATCGTCTTTACAAAGCGCATAAAGAAGAAGAAGTCCTTGAAGCACCTGTAGTGGAGGAAGTTAAAGGCGGTCTGGTCCTGGATGTTTTTGGTCTTCGTGGCTTCATGCCCGCTTCTCACGTTGACCGGGGTTACGTCAGTGACCTTTCTCAGTATGTAGGCGAAGATGTGCGAGCCAGGGTAATTGAACTTGATCGTAATAAGAACCGGATCATTCTCTCTCGCAAGACCGTGCTCGATGAGGAATACGAGCAGAAGAAGCAGGACACCTGGCAGGATCTCAATGAAGGTGAAGTGCGAGAAGGTGTTGTGAAGGGTATAACCGACTTCGGTGCTTTTGTGGATCTCGGTGGAGTAGACGGTTTGCTGCATGTGTCGCAGATGTCCTGGGGTCGCGTTGATCATCCGTCAGACGTGGTCAGCGTGGGAGACGAGATTGAAGTACAGGTGCTGAATGTTGACCGCGATGAGGAGAAGATCTCGCTTGGTCTCAAGCAGCTGCAATCTGACCCATGGGAAAGTGTTGACGAGAACTACTTCCCCGGTGACATGATAGATGGCCGTGTGATGCGGATTGCTCCTTTTGGAGTATTTGTAGAACTGGAACCGGGTGTTGAAGGCCTGGTTCATATTTCTGAACTGGCGGACTATCACGTGACAGAACCCAGTGAAGTTGTTTCTGAAGGTGAGGATATCACTGTTAAAGTGCTGCAGGTGCAGCCTGAAGACCGCCGTATAAGTCTGAGCTTGAAGGAAGCACGGCGAGAAGAAGAGCCGGCAAAAGAGAGACAGGACCGACGAGCTGGAGGTCTCACGCTGGGTGATGTATTTGGTGATCTACTTACCGAAACACGAGATCGCTTGAGTGAGGATGAAGAGCAGGAGGATCCTGAATAAATTATCCTACAGATGGCCACTGAGATTCTCCATTTATTCAGTGTTTTCAAAGATTTACCGACACCGGCTCCGCCTGTCAGGCGGAGCCGGTGCATTTAAATATTCAGAAGGCGTATCAATGATGATTGCCAGCAGCAGGTAGATTTTTATCTTTTGAACAGCAGTACAGCAGGATACCGAGGTATGCCATCAGAAATCTCCCTCGGTGTTTATATTTAACTATTCTTTTTTCATGGTCTGTGCGACATGATGAGAGAGGTTGGCCAGTCCAACGGCCAGGTCCTCATCCTGAACGTGCACGTGCGGTGGTACCTCCAGAAAGGTGGGAGCAAAATTCCAGATCGCCCGAACACCTCCGGCTACCAAGTCGTCAGCTACTTTTTGAGCAGATTCAGCGGGTACTGTTACGACTGCTAGGGTAATGGCCATCCTTCTGACCAAATTCATCAGTTTATCTACATCAACTATGCGAACATCGCCGACGTTTGTGCCAATCTTTTGTGGATCATTATCAAGTAACGCCACAATTTCGAGACCATACTTAGAAAATCCAGGGTACTGGCTGAGCGCCCGACCCAGGCGCCCAGCTCCGACTACCACAGCTTCGGTGACGTTGTTCAGTCCTAACAGCTCCTCCAACTCGGTGATCAGCTCTGGGATGTAGTACCCCTTACCTGGTCTTCCGCTGCAGTTAACATTCTCCAGATCCTTTCTCACCTGTGACTTTTTTACTCCTGCACCGGCTCCGAGTGTAGAGGACGAGACAAAACTTTCATCTGCATCGGCCAGATTTCGTAACGTTCTCAGGTATTTTGGCAGTCGATTGAGTACAGGTATCGGGATTTTTCTCATCTCGATGGCATACCCCCAGTAATCGACCTAGTTCAGCTGCGCGTACCGAGCTTCGATTTGTCAGAAATCTGATTCTCAATCATTTCCAGCAGCTGGGGAACTTTATTTATATCTGCCCCACCAATAATTGGTTGCCAATTTTGGCAGAGGGGCCTACGGAGCATTCTTCGAAGCAGAACACTGCTTCCATAGTAATCCTTTGGGTCAGATTTTCTTCTTCGAGTTTTTGGCTCAATAAGCGCGGTGTGTCGTACGAATCTTTCTGATAGCAGAAAGTCCCTACACATAACTTCATGTTCAACCGGTCGCCTTCCTCCAAGGAAATCAATTCTCCTCGGATGCGGCGACTTACCTGGTATCTGGTATGCAGAGTCTTATGAGCTTTTTTACTTCCTGCTCCTGTAACCAGTCCTAGTACAGGCTTCTCAGCACAGGGTTGTGATCTGGGACTTACGAAGCTGAGCCATTTTGTCAGCTTTGTAAAGACCCTCAGCCCTTTGCTCGCCCAGCTGTGACTGTAGACGCGGGTTGACCGCCACCTCCGATACATCCACCGGGGCAGGCCATAATCTCTACCAGATGTAACTCCTCCAGTGTTCCGATGTCATTGTCGAGCAGCTCCCGCACATTGGATAATCCGTACACAACTCCTAATTTCAGTTTCTGTCCATCAGGTATTGTTACCTCGGTTACACGGAGTCAGTAAGACATCCTCCTTACGGTCCACCAATCTGCACCGCCTTGAACTCGCCGTCTTCCCGGAGTCCGCCTCCTATGTCGAATACAATGTGCTTGAGAGACGCTCCCATGGGTACCTCGATAAGTCCGGTGTTGGCCACGTCTCCAGTGATAGCGGAAGTCTTAGTTCCTGAGCTATCTTAGAGTTTAATGGAGCGGAACTTGTCAGGTTTCTCTGACAGGATGAATAATACATTTACCAGGGTTTCCACATTGTTGAACACTGTGGGCTTGCCGAACAGGGCGACATCGTTTGGGTATGGGGGTTTGGGATTGGGCATTCCCAATTGTCTCAATAGGAGCTTGTACTCTCCCGCATGGACGTGAGGAATCTTCTCTAAACGGCAGCGCAATGCTCCGTATCTCCTAATCATTCACCACCCATCCGGGAGAGTACTTCTCTGAGGGATGTCCATCTCCTGTTCTCACCCAAGAACAATATACAAGCTCCTATAGAAGAACAGGTTAAGAATCTTACCGATGGACAGGGAGTGGACAGAGTTACAGTTGCTGGAGGAAATGAAAGTTCAATAGCCACCCCGGTAGAACCTGTAAAGCCAGCCGGCTGCAATTTGAAGTGTGCTGCATTTCAGTGATTAAGCGAAAACCCTCCTCTGCTTTTGTGATTTCTAAAAAATGTCATTTATCCGCTGTTTCATGGTTGGCTTCTGCTTCAGCTGTTTTCGCATAAGTGAAGACATCGGTGGGACAATATGTGAAGGATAAGTCGACTAAATCAGGCAGGAGGTTTAATCTATGCCGGCAGGTTCAATTCTACTTATTGTTGTGGCAATAGCTGCATTTTTTGGACTGCTGCACCGGGTTCTGGACCGGATGGGCCTTACGGATTGGGCAGCTGTCCTGTGGATCGGTGCTATAGTAGTGGGCAGCTATTTTAATGTTTCTCTGGGAATGGAGCCACAGCTGACTGTAAATGTCGGCGGGGCTGTCATACCAGTTGTCTTTGCAGTGTTTTTAATCAGCCGCGCTGACACACAGGTTGAGACGGCTCGTGCAGTGGTAGCACTTTTTGTGACTGGAATCTTTGTGTTCGGATTGGGAAAAATTCTTCCCGAGGATCCACATGCCATGATAATCGATCCTCTCTGGGCATTCGGATTGGCCGGTGGAATCATTGCATATCTTTTAGGACGATCCAGACGTACTGCTTTTTTGGCGGGAATGTTGGGGGTTTTGGTAGCAGATCTTTTGCATTTTGCAGAACTAATTGCCCTTGATATCTCCGGTAGGGTATGGCTCGGTGGTGGAGGAGCCTTTGATGCGGTGATAATTGCCGGGATTATAGCTGTGTTTCTGGCGGAAGTTGTGGGTGAATTTAGAGAACGACTAGCTCAACGAGCAGGTGTTAGCTGATGAGATATTCTGATTATTCATTCTGGAAGTATCTACTGCTGTCCAGCGCAGCTGCTGTATTTATGGTCGCAGTGGGCTCAATGTTTGTTTGCGGTGCTGCAAATGCAGAGTCATTTGAATCGCGCTGGGAGTTGTCTGAAGGCTACTATACAGTTGTCGACGAGATGGGACAGGAATTACTGATTACAGGCCATATTATCAACATTGGTGATCAGTTCATTTGTGAGGAAAATAGGAAGTTTGAGGTGCATCAAGTTCGTGACAGGCGTGCACACGTCCGTTTTGTTGAAAGGGTAGATTTGAGTGAAGCATCAATAAAAGACAAATCGGGACCGGGGCCGCTGGAGAAGATCATCCCTGCTGCTTTTTCTCAGGATGAAGAGAAGATAGATATAGGCATATACCACACTCATTCTGCAGAATCTTATATACCCGAATCGAATACTCATTCTGTTGAGGGGGGTGGGGATATATTACAAGTGGGTGGTGAGCTGAGAGATCAGCTGAAAAACAGGGGCATGAATGCTGAGCACGATGCTACTATCCACTGTCCACATGATGCTGGTGCATACACACGTTCACGCCGCACCGCACTCGCCCTGGCCCGCAAACAGCCGGGAGCATTATTTGATGTTCATCGTGATACTGGTCCAAGAGGTGATTATGCCACAGAGATTGATGGTGAGGATGCTGCCAGAATCTTGCTGGTAGTGGGTAGGCAGAACCCCAATCATGAGGCTAACTCCGGTTTTTCCAAGGCTTTGAAGGAAGCGGCAGATGAGCAGTATCCCGGATTGGTGAAGGGGATTCTGCTGGGACAGGGTGATTACAATCAAGACATTGGTCCGCGCTCTCTGGTGTTAGAGGTTGGAAGCGAGGAAGTAACGTTACAGGAAGCACGTAATGGCGTTGCCCTTCTCTCTGATGTGATACCTGAAGTTCTCCCCGATGCCGGTGAGCGCGAGAGCTATTGGTCCGTCTGGTGGTTGGTTTCCGCACTTTTGATTGGTGGAGGACTCTTCCTTTATATATCCACTGGAAGTTGGGAGGAAGCGTACAAGAGGCTTGGTCAGTATTTACCTCGAGAACTGGGCCGTCCCAGGTGATAAAACAATATGAATGAACAGCAAATTGTGGCTTTGGGAATAGGAGTAGCATGGGGCATGATTACGCGAATGAGTTTGCTGCGGGTGGATTACCGTTCCTATCCGTCTTATCCCCATGCATACGCAATTCACGTAAGCTTCGGATTATTGGCGAGTTTGATGGGGGCGGTGGCTCCTGTAGCTCTGGCAGAGGGACATTTCGAGGCGGTCAGTTTCCTGCTGCTTTCTGCTACTCAGTTTCAGGAAATTAGAAGGATGGAGCGTGATAAACTGCTCAATCTGGAAAGTGTAGAGCTGGTTCCTAGAGGTGCCAACTACATTGAAGGTATTGCTGAAGTATTTGAAAATCGGAACTATCTTGTAATGCTGGTGTCATCTCTGACTGCCGCAGGATCCTTGTTGTGGGGCGTAGTCGGTGGACTGATAAGTGGGGTCGTTCTTGTTGGTGGGACACAGGTTTTACGCAGAGATACCACTATTGAAGACATTGCTTACGTGAGTATGGGGAAAGTACGGTTGGATGGACCCGGTGTTTGGGTTGATGACATATTCATTATGAACATAGCTTCTGAGGAACTTCAGCAGAAAATAAAGGATTGGGCCGTTGGAGTGGTGATAAAACCCCGTAGTGATGAATTTGTCAGCGCTCTGAGCAACGTGGGTCAGCGTCAGGCGATAGCACATGATGTTATTCACGTTCTGGGCAATCGGCAGGATGAAGATACCCCTGCTTTTCAGCCTATACTGCGTAAAGACGATTCTACAGGCAAAGTAGCTCTTTACGTCATGCCCATGGACAATCATTCAGGGAGGGTCTTGAAGGTCATTCGAGCTGTCCCGGTTCTCAGCAATGCCAGAAGCGGAGCCGGACAGGGATTATAATACCAGGAGCATGGTAACATGAAAGGAGATTGAAATGGATGATGTACAGCAGGGGATAGGTGCATGTGTGACGGTTGATCGAGATAAAGTCGCCGGCGGTATCCCCATTTTTTATGCAGAGGATGAGGAGGAGCTTCAGCACATTGCTTCTTTATTAGCCAATGTACTTAACGCCATTGCCCATGACCTGGAAAATGGCGTATTTATCGTGGTTCGCCATTGAGCTGTCGAGCTCGGGAATCAGGAAAAAAACCACCAAAGTTCATTGAGCTGAGGAAACAAAGCTGCGATCCGAAAACTTGCCGACCTCTCGTTCCGCATCCTAAAGGAGATGGGCTTTGTTTGGTTGGAGGGCGGTGGACAAACATATGCACGAATCTGCTGCAATCCTTGTTCGGAACACCTCAGAATTACCTGACAGGGACGGATGAACAAGATAAATGGGTCTTCCCTTTCAAACTATGTAATTATGATGAATGGACGCGTCCTGTGGTCATATACTATTGTTTCGGGGGTACCCACAGCTCTGTTTTAGCTGCATCCATTCATGTTGGCAAAGCCCCACAAAAGTGTGTCCCAACAGTAGAACAGCTCAGATCTCTTGAACATTTTGACAGACATAGAAGCAGTAATATTGGTACCATTCATCACATGGGGAAAACAGAAGATGTTGTTGCAGTAAAGTCAGTGGGATTTGATGGCAACAGGGTTCCATTGCTGCACATGCTGAGAGATTTGCTTGTTAATTTGGGATGGTCCCAGCAGGAAATTATCGCAGCAAATACGGTGCGATTTGTGGATTGGAAAACCCGCGTCGGTGGTTTTTTGTCGTGTCGATTGGGTTGGCGTTTTATTGGGCGACCGTTGGTCTGTGCGGGGGCGCGCAAAATTTATCCGCTGCTGCGGGAACAGGTGAGTAAAGTTCGGGGAGCACTGAGGACCAAATTCTGAGGGGATAGCAGCAGTGAGCTTGATATGTAACCCTTGGTAAATCATAATATGGAAACAAGATCAGTTATAAAATAAAATGTTTTTCTGGAATTAGGTGGCTTTTGTGAAACCTGTAGTAGCTATTATTGGTAGACCTAACGTTGGTAAATCGACGCTGTTTAACCGTCTTGTGCAGGAACGTCGGTCCATAACTGCCCCCAAACCTGGGGTTACACGCGACAGGATTTACGAAGATGTCGAATGGACGGGTAATAATTTTGTGGCTGTAGATACCGGTGGGTGGTATGATGGAGGGGCGCCCGCTCCAGATGAGCACATGTTCGACAAAGACATTGGAGAATTGATCCGCATACAGGTCAACCAGGCTTTGCAGCAGGCTGATGCGGTGATCATGGTGGTGGATGGACGTGATGGAATTACTGCCCTGGATCAAATGATTGCTGAACAGCTTCGACCCCTGGATCTTCCGGTAGTCCTGGCAGTAAATAAAATAGACAATCTTGACCTCGAAGACATGATTCCCGAATTTTATGCTCTCGGATTGGGAGAACCTATAGGAGTTTCTGCTGAACATGGAAGAAATACCGGCGATTTACTCGACGCAGTAGTCAATGTTTTACCCGACAGTGCTGCAGACGAAGTTGTTACTGAAGGAATAAGGGTTGCCATCGTGGGCCGACCTAATGTTGGTAAATCTTCACTTCTGAATGCAATACTGGAAGATGAGAGGGTTTTGGTATCTCAGACTCCAGGCACAACTCGTGATGCAGTGGAGGCCGAGTGGAACTGGGGAGGACACAAGTTTGTCTTCGTCGATACAGCTGGTTTACGTAAAAAGGCTCGAGTTACCGAGGAGTTGGAAGGCTATAGTGTGGGACGGGCCCTGCAGGCGGTGCGCAACTGCGACGTGTCGGTGTTGATGCTGGATGCTCAGGAGATGGTGACTGAACAGGATCAGAGAATTGCCAGATTTACGCAGGACCAGGGTAAGGCAGCTGTGGTTGTGGTAAATAAATGGGATACCGTGGAAAAAGAGACTGGTGTCTGGGAAGAGTATCTTTATGAGATTGAGGATCGGTTGTATTTTATAGATTACGCTTTCTGCCTTTCCGTATCAGCCACTGACCGACTTCGTGTTTCCCGGGTTCCGGAGTATGTTTTGGATGCCTATTCAGCATATAGAACGCGCTTCGATACATCTCAGCTGAATCGAGTGGTGCGGCGTGTTATGCGACATCATACTCCACCTGCAGTTGGTGGGCGCAAACTGAAAGTCTATTATGCAACCCAGGTGGCCGACGGTCCTCCAACTTTCCTCCTGTTTGTTAACGATCCATCGCTGATGACGGATAATTATAAACGATATGCAATACGGGCGGTACGCGAGGAACTGGAGCTTTATGGTACCCCAATCCGGTTTCTTTTACGCAAGTCTGAGTAGCTGGAGCGGAAGGCTTTTACAGACTTGACGTAGAACTTATAAATTGAGAGTGGATGTAGGTACTGTAATCAGTGCATATAGATAGTGATTCAGAGATTAAGATTGTGAGCCCAGTTTCATGTTAAGGGGGTGTTGAGAAAGAACTGGACCTTTGGGTTCCCGGTTTGAGTATCAAATGCATTATGATTAACTCCGTTTTATTGACAGCGGTTTTGGGGTACGTCATTGGATCCATTCCTTTCGGATTGCTGATAAGTAACATGCACGGTAAAGACATTCGTAAAAGCGGCAGCGGCAATATTGGAGCTACCAATACCCTCCGCCTTCTAGGCCCCGTCTGGGGGCTGACTGTGTTTGTGCTGGATATCGGTAAGGGATTTGCAGGATGTGCCGTTGGTGCATTAACTGCTGAGATTGTGGGGGGGTCCGGACAGTATCTGGGCAACCCTGTTGTTGTTTGGGCTGTCGCTCTGGGAGGGCTGACAGCCATTGCGGGTCACAACTGGTCGCTGTTTTTGGGTTTTGACGGGGGAAAAGGAGCTGCTACTACTACGGGTGCTTTTTTGTATATGTCTCCTGTTGTGGTGGTAGTGGGTTTAACTACTGCCCTGGTGGTTGCCGCAGTCAGCAAATATATGTCGCTGGGTTCGCTAAGCGGTATGACCGCAGGAGTAATAATCTCCTGGTTTCTGGATGTACCCAACATTTTTAGAATAGCCATGCTTGTGGCATTGGCGTGGGGATTATGGCGTCATCAGGGCAATATCAAGAGATTGCTGCGGGGCGAGGAAAGAAAACTGGGTTCTGACAAGAAGAATGGTTCTTCGGGAGGGGGGCATTGAGAGTGGGCACAGAATCTGTTGCAGTTCTGGGGGCTGGTAGTTGGGGAACAGCCCTGAGTTGTGTAGCAGCCTGGAGGGGCTGCGATGTACGTTTGTGGGGGCGGCGTGATAAACAGGTGGAGTATATTCAGAGAAACCAGCATAATCCAGATTATTTGGCAAAATATGAGCTCCCCCCGGATATCAGGGCAACTTCAGATATGGCAAAAGCAGTGGATGGAGCAAGAGTCATTATAGCAGCAGTAGCTTCTTCCGCGGTGCGAAGTGTTGCTCAAAAGCTGGCCGGGGAGTACAAATCACATATTGTCGTCAGTGCTGCTAAGGGACTTGAGCCGAAAACCAGACTCAGAATGAGTCAGGTCCTGCTCGAAGAGCTTCCCTCAGATGCTTCGGAGAAAGTCTGTTCTTTATCCGGCCCAAATTTTGCAGCTGAAGTAATTGAGAAATTGCCAGCGGGAACAGTGGTGGCTTGCCCGGCAGAAGAAAATGCAGCGGCAGTGCAGAAACTTCTCAGCGGTCCCGAACTCCGAGTTTACACCAGTGATGATCTGCTTGGTGTTGAATTGGGAGGGGCCTTGAAAAACGTCTATGCTATGGGGGTTGGGATGGTTGATAGTCTGGGTTTGGGGTACAATGCCCAGTCTACCCTGATCACCAGAGGACTGGCCGAGATGGTCCGCCTGGGGGTTGCCCTTGGTGCTCACCCACTGACCTTTGCTGGGCTTTCCGGCCTGGGAGATATGGTTCTGACCTGTACCACAGATTTAAGCAGAAATCGTCGGACTGGATTGGCTTTGGGACGAGGAGAAACCCTGCAGGAAATTCAGGAAAAGGGTGAGACAGTGGAGGGCATCAGAACAGCCCGGGTCGCTGCTGAATTGGCGGATGCCCATCATGTGGAGATGCCCATTGTAAAACAGGTGTGCTCAATTCTATTTGATGAAAAGGATCCCCTTGAAGCAGTGGATGAGCTCATGACGCGTTCGGCCAAGACAGAACGAGAGGTTGACTTTGTCACCCGGAGTGCGCAGGATTGGTTGAAAAACAGTTAGATGGTCAGCCTGGTAATGAACAGATATGAACTAAAATACTTCCGTTAATGAAATGCAAGCGGCGAAGGGGCTCGCCCATAACTCTCTTACATAATAAATCGAAGAGATGATGGCCCCTATCCTCTGCTGAGCAGAGGATAGGGGCCATCTTTATTTGTGGAGATTTTTGTACTGGAGGTTCCAAATGCTATAGGGAGTTCTGACCATAACAGTATTGGGTTTTTTAGCTGGATAAGTAAGCGGAAAGTTGAGGTTCCCTAAACTTGTAGGAATGCTTCTTTGCGGCATTTTAATAGGGCCACATGCCCTAAATCTGATTTCCGCAGAATTGCTGAGGTTTTCTGAAGAAATAAGGCTTTTCACCCTTTTACTCATTCTTTTCAAGGCTGGATTAGGCCTGGATAGAGAAAAGATCACCGCTGAAGGTAGCGTTGCCGTCCGATTAGCTTTTTTTCCCGCCTTAGTTGAGGCAGGAATTGTCGCAGTTGCAGCCCGGCTGCTGCTGGGATGGGGCTGGCTTGTATGCTGACTTCTGGGGTGTTATTTGTGCTGCTGCCCCTGCTGTGGTTGTTCCCATGATGCTCAAACTGATTGGGGTGTCAAAAAAGGCATACCGGACCTGGTGCTCACTGGCGAAATGGGGGAGAGCCTTCTGGTTCAGGCTGCCAACATTCCAGTGAAGATAATGCTTGCCATTTTGTTGGGTATCTGGCCGGGCTATTGATGGAGTTTGTCTTCAGAAATCCCCCCGGTTGGCGAAAGTGCTATCCACGAAGTGGTCATGGGCTTAGGGGTGGCTTTGGCCCTGATGTTAGGCGAGCAGTATCTTCTCTATTCAGGGTTTCTGGCAATCATGGTGATGGGGTTACCATACTTGAAAAAGATACCGTATTGGCCAGGCGACTTCGTGTCGAAGTCGATAAGGTCTGGAAGGTAGGGGAAATATTTCTGTTTGTTCTGATAGGGGCTGCAGTTAACATTCAGGTGATGACTGAATCTGGATTTGCTGGTGTGGCAATCATAGCCATCGGTTTGCTGTT